>NZ_JAQISV010000015.1:0-139062 GCF_048569675.1 Geodermatophilus sp. CPCC 206100 | reverse complement strand
CCCCCCGATGCCCCGGGGGGGCCCCCCCCAAACCCCCCCGCCCCGCCCCCTCGGGGGGGGTGCGGGCCCGGCGAGGCGGACGGGCGGCCTCCCTGCAGGGTCCCGCCGCGAGCTGGCGAGCGGTGGGGGGCAGGGAGGTCCTTCTAGTGCGCGGCCTCGTAGGCCTCGACGACGCTGGCCGGGATGCGGCCGCGGTCGCTGACCGCGTGACCGTTCTTGCGGGCCCAGTCGCGGATCGCGCCGGCCTGCTCGCGGTCCATGCGACCGCCGCCGGTGGCCCGGGAGCGCCCGCCGCCGGACGCGCGCCCGCCGCCGCGACCGACCTTGCGGGCGGCCTGCACATAACGCGAGAGGGCGTTCCGCATCTCCTCGGCGTTCTTGTCGGAGAGGTCGATCTCGTAGTTCGTGCCGTCCAGCGAGAAACTCACGGTCTCGTCGGCCGTCAGGTTCTCGTCGAGGTCGTCACTGAGGATCACCTGGACCTTACGAGCCATTTCTGTTCCCACTCCTCACCGGGGCCTCGATTCTCGGGCCCGTTTGCCCGCCCATCCGAGGGCGAGTTCCAATGCCACTGAGAACCATAGTGCATTCGGCGCGATTTCCGGAACACCGCACCGAATGGAGTGAATCGGCGTAGGGCGGATCAGGACGGGGAAAGGGGCCGCACGAGTGGGAACAGGATGGTCTCGCGGATCCCCAGACCGGTGAGCGTCATCATGAGCCGGTCCATCCCCATGCCCATGCCCCCGGTCGGCGGCATCCCGTACTCCAGGGCCTCGAGGAAGTCCTCGTCGAGGGCCATGGCCTCGGGGTCGCCGGCCGCGGCGAGGGCGGCCTGGGCGGTGAACCGCTCGCGCTGGGCCACCGGGTCGACCAGCTCGGAGTAGGCCGTGGCCCGCTCCACCCCGGCGATGTAGAGGTCCCACTTCTCGGCCAGGCCGGGCGTGGACCGGTGCGCCCGGGTCAAGGGCGAGGTGTCCAGCGGGTAGTCGACGACGAAGGTCGGGGACCGCAGCGTGGCCTGGACCAGCGCCTCGAACAGCTCCTCGACCACCTTGCCGGGGATCCAGGCGGGGTCCACCCCGACGTCGTGCCGCTCGGCGACCTGCCGCAGCCGCTCGACCGGCGTCTCCGGCGTGATCTCCTCCCCCACCGCCTCGGACACCGCCGTGTACAGCGGGACCTGCGGCCACTCCCCCGACAGGTCGATCTCCGTGCCGTCGTGGTGCCGGGCGACGTGGTCGCCGAACAGCGCCGCGCAGCACTCCTGGGTCAGCTCGCGGGTGAGGGTGGCCATCACCTGGTAGTCGGCGTAGGCCTGGTAGGTCTCGAGCATCGCGAACTCGGGCGAGTGCGTGCTGTCGGCGCCCTCGTTCCGGAAGTTGCGGTTGATCTCGAACACGCGGTCCAGCCCGCCGACGATGCACCGCTTCAGGAACAGCTCGGGCGCGATCCGCAGGTACAGGTCGAGGTCGAAGGCGTTCATGTGCGTGCGGAACGGCCGCGCGGCGGCCCCGCCGTGCACCGTCTGCAGCATCGGCGTCTCGACCTCGAGGTAGCCACGGGCGCCGAGGCCCGCGCGCAGCGTCGACATCACGGTCGCCCGCTGCCGCACGGTGCGGCGGGCCTCGTCGCGCACGATCAGGTCCACGTACCGACGGCGGACCCGCAGCTCCTCGCTCATCGGCTTGTGCGCGACCGGCAGTGGCCGCAGCGCCTTGGCGGTCAGCTGCCACGAGTCGGCGAAGACGGAGAGCTCGCCGCGGCGCGACGTCCCGACCTCGCCCTCGACGAAGACGTGGTCGCCGAGGTCGACGTCGGCCTTCCAGGCGTCCAGCGCCTCCTCGCCGACCCGGTCGCGGGACAGCATGACCTGCAGCTCGGCGTCCCCCTCGCGCAGCGTGGCGAAGCACAGCTTGCCGGTGTTGCGGCTGAACAGGACCCGGCCCGTGACGCCGACCCGCTGCCCGGTCATGGTGTCCGCCGGCAGGTCGGGGTGCTCGGCGCGGACGTCGGCCAGGGTGGTGGTCCGGGCGACGGTGACCGGGTAGGGGTCGATCCCGGCGGCCCGCAACCGGTCGAGCTTGGCCCGGCGCACCCGGAGCTGTTCGGGGAGTTCGTCGTCGGGGGAGCTCGGCGGTACCTCGGTCACGGACGCCGAGCCTACGGGGAGGCCGGCCGCCGTCCCGCGCCCTGCTGCCGCTCGAAGGCCAGCCGCAACCCGTGCACCGTGAGGTCCGGCTCGCGCTCCCCGATCGTCCGGCAGCTGCCCGCGACCAGCGACGACAGCCCGCCGGTGGCCACGACGACCGGCGGGACGCCGAACTGCGCGACGAGCTCGGCGGCGATCCGGGACACCAGCCCGTCGACCAGGCCGGCGAACCCGAGCACCAGCCCCGACTGCAGCGCGGCGACGGTGTTCTTGCCAATGGCCTGCGGCGGCACGGTCAACTCGACCGACCGCAGCTGCGCGGCGCGGCTGGCCAGCGCCTCCAGGCTGACCTCGACCCCGGGCGCGAGCGCCCCGCCGAGGAACTGCCCCGCGGGCCCGACGGCGTCGACGTTGGTCGAGGTGCCGAAGTCGACGACCACCACGGGGCGGGCCGCGCCGTCCGGGGCGCGGCCGAACAGCTCGTGCGCGGCCAGCGCGGTGACCACCCGGTCCGCGCCGACCTCCCGGGGGTTGTCCACGTGCAGCGGGACGCCGGTGCGCACGCCCGGGCCGATGAGGACGACCGGGACCTCGAGGGAGTCCAGGAGCTGGCGCATCGCCGGCAGCAGCGCGGGCACCGTCGAGCAGGCCGAGACCCCGGTGACGACGGTGTCGCGCAGCAGTCCGCGCCAGAGCATCCGGAGCTCGTCGGAGGTGGCCCGCGGTGCGGTGGTCACCCGCCAGCAGCCCACCCGCCGGTCGCCGTCGAACGTGGCCAGGACGGTCTGGCTGTTGCCGACGTCGACGGTGAGCAGCACGGCTCAGCCCCGCAGGTCGAGGGCGAGGTCGAGGATCGGCGCGGAGTGCGTGAGCGCGCCGACCGACAGGTAGTCCACGCCGGTCTCGGCCACCTCGCGGGCGACGTCGAGGCTCAGCCCGCCGGTGGCCTCGAGCTCGGCGCGGCCGGCGACCAGCGCCACCACCTCGCGCAGGGCCGCCGGCGGCATGTTGTCGCAGAGCAGGAAGTCGGCACCGGCCTCGACCGCCTCCACCGCCTGCTCCGGCACGTCCACCTCGACCTGCACGGTGACCCGAGGGGCCCGCTCGCGGACCGCGGCCACGGCGGCGGCCACCGAGCCGGCCGCGGCGACGTGGTTGTCCTTGACCATCGCGACGTCGTACAGGCCCATCCGCTTGTTCGACCCGCCACCGCACCGGACGGCGTACTTCTCCAGCGGCCGCAGCCCCGGGGTGGTCTTGCGGGTGTCCAGGACGACGGCGCCGGTCCCCTCGACGGCGTCCACCCAGCGGCGGGTGAGCGTGGCGATGCCGCTGGCCCGGCTGGCGATGTTGAGGGCGCTGCGCTCGGCGGCCAGCAGCGCGCGCACCGGCCCGCGGACGGTCAGCAGCACGTCGCCGCGCGCCACCCGGTCGCCGTCGGTCGCGCCGGCGGTCAGCGTGGCCCCGGGCGCGAGCCGGGTGAAGACCCGCGCGGCGACCGGCAGCCCCGCGACCACGCCGTCGGCGCGGGCCACGAGGTCGGCGGTGCCCAGCTGCCCGGCCGGCACGGTCGCGGCGCTGGTGACGTCGTGCGTGACCGCGAGGTCGGGGTCGCTCGGCAGGGGCGCGCCGCCGGTGAGGTCCTCGGCCAGGGTGCGCTCGACCAGCTCGTCGACCCACGCCTCGGTCAGGCCGGTGCCGGCGAGGTCGCGGGGGTCGCTCACCACGGCTGCACCACCGGGGTGCCGACCGGGCGGCGGTCGACCCGCAGCTGCCCGTCCTCGTCGAGTCGCACGTCCAGGTGCACGCGCCAGGCCTCCTCGGTCTCGGGGTGGTCCTCCCGCCAGTGGCAGCCCCGGGTCTCCTCGCGCGCCGCGGCGGCGAGGGCCAGGGCACTGGCGACGGTGAGCAGGTCGGTGGCCTCCCAGCCGGCCACGCCGGGACTCGTCCCGCCCACCCCGTCGCCGAGCCCGGCGGCCAGCGCGGCCAGCGTCCGCGTGGCCTCGGCCAGCCCGCCCCCGCTGCGCAGCGCGCCCACGCGGGCGGACATGGTGTCGGTGACCCGGCGTCGGCCCGCGGCGTCCAGCAGGCCGGACGGCGCGGCCTCGCGGGCGCGGACCGGCTGGGCCGGCGGGAGCCGCTCGGCCAGCTCGGCGCCGATGCGCGCGGCGAACACCAGCCCCTCCAGCAGCGAGTTCGACGCCAGCCGGTTGGCGCCGTGCACGCCGGTGCAGGCGACCTCCCCGCACGCGTAGAGCCCGGGCACCGTCGTCCGGCCGGCGAGGTCGGTGACCAGCCCGCCCGAGGCGTAGTGCGCCGCCGGCGTGACCGGGATCAGCTGCGTGACCGGGTCGATGCCCGCTGCGCGGCACCTCGCGGTGATCGTGGGGAACCGCCGGGCGACGTCGGGCACCGCGCGGGCGTCGAGCTGCACGTGGTCGACCCCGTCGCGCAGCTGCACGCGGGTGATGGCCTTGGCGACGACGTCGCGCGGGGCCAGCTCGGCCAGCGGGTGCACGCCGAGCATGAACCGCTCCCCCGCTCCGTCCCGCAGCACCGCGCCCTCGCCGCGCAGCGCCTCGCTGACCAGCGGCTGCTGACCGCGCACGTCCGGGCCCAGGTACAGCGACGTGGGGTGGAACTGGACGAACTCGAGGTCGGTGGCGACCGCCCCCGCGCGCAGGCCCAGCGCGACGCCGTCCCCGGTGGAGACCGCGGGGTTGGTGGTGGCGGCGTAGACCTGCCCCATGCCGCCGGTGGCCAGCACGACCGCGCGGGCGCGCACCGCGCCGACGCCGTCGGCACTGCCCTCGCCGAGCACGTGCAGCGTCACGCCGGCCGCCCGCCCGTCGGCGTCGGTGAGCAGGTCGAGCACCATCGCGTGCTCGACGAGGGTGACCCCGGGGTCGGCGCGGACAGCGTCCTGCAGGGCGCGCTGCACCTCCGAGCCGGTGGCGTCGCCGCCGGCGTGCACGATCCGGTCGGCGGAGTGCCCGCCCTCACGGGTGAGCAGCAGCCGGCCGGAAGGGTCGCGGTCGAACGCGGCGCCCCAGTCCATCAGCTGGCGCAGCCGGTCGGGGCCCTCGGAGACCAGCACCGACACCGCCTCGGGCTCGCACAGGCCGACCCCGGCGACCTCGGTGTCGCGGGCGTGCGCCTCGGGGCTGTCCGCGGGGTCGAGGACGGCGGCGATCCCGCCCTGCGCCCAGCGGGTCGACCCGGCGTCCACCCGGACCTTGGTGACCACGGCGACCGACAGGCCGGCCGCCCGGGCGTGCAGGGCCACGCACAGCCCGGCCACCCCCGAGCCGACGACGCAGACGTCGGCGGCCAGCTCCCAGCCGGGCGCCGGCGCGGGCAGCCGCAGGGGGAGCCCGGTGACGGTGTCGGTCGCGGCGGCCGTCACCGAACCGGCACGCCGAGCGGAAGGACCTCGTCCTCCCCGCCGCTCGCAAGCTCGCGAGGGAACACGGGACGAGGCCGTGACGTGGTGGCGGTCGGCGATGTCGCAAGCGGGCTCCGCTGGTGGTCCGCCGCGCCGGGGACGGGCGCCGAGGGGTCGCCCCCCAGCTCGACGACGCGGTTGGCGCCGTCGACGTGCACGACCGCGGGGATGTGCGACTTCGCCTCGGTCTCGTCCATCAGGGCGTAGCTGATCAGGATGACCAGGTCGCCGGGGTGGACCAGGTGCGCGGCGGCGCCGTTGATCCCGATGACGCCGCTGCCCCGCTCGCCCGGGATGACGTAGGTCTCCAGCCGGGCGCCGTTGGTGACGTCGACGATCGCGACCTGCTCGCCGGGCAGGAGGTCCGCCGCGTCGAGGAGGTCCTCGTCGATCGTCACCGAGCCCACGTAGTGCAGGTCGGCCTGGGTGACCGTCGCGCGGTGGATCTTGGACTTGAGCATGGTGCGCATCATCGGTCTGCTCCCAGCGAGACGGGGACGTTGTCCAGGAGTCGGGTGGTGCCGGCGCGGGCGGCGACCAGCAGGCGGGCCGGGCCGGCGGCGGGCACCGGGCCGAGGTCGGGGTCGGTCAGCTCGAGGTAGTCGGACACCAGCTCCGGGGCGGTGGCCAGCACCGCCCGGGCCGCGGCCAGGACCGCGTCGGCGCCCCGCGGGCCCGCCGCGGCACCGGCGCCCAGCGCCCTGGACAACGCGACGGCGGCGGCCCGCTGTTCCGCGCTCAGGTAGCGGTTGCGGGAGGACAGCGCCAGGCCGTCGTCCTCCCTGACGGTGGGCACGCCGACGACGTCGACGCCGAGGGCCAGCTCACGGGCCATGGCCCGGATCAGCGTCAGCTGCTGGTAGTCCTTCTCGCCGAAGACGGCGAGGTCCGGGCGGACCAGCCCGAACAGCTTGGCGACGACGGTCAGCACGCCGGCGAAGTGCCCGGGGCGGACGGCGCCCTCCAGCACCCCGCCCAGCGGCCCGGGATCGACGGTCACGCCGAGCGCCCCGGGCGGGTAGACCTCGGCCACCCCCGGGTGGAAGACGACGTCGGCGCCCTCCTCGGCCAGGGCCGCCAGGTCGGCGTCCCAGGTGCGCGGATAGCGGTCGAAGTCCTCCCTGGGCCCGAACTGGGTGGGGTTGACGAAGACCGAGACGACGACGCTGCCGGCCCGCTCGCGCGCCGTGCGCACCAGCGTGCGGTGGCCCTCGTGCAGCGCGCCCATGGTGGGGACGAGGGCCACCGGCCCGGGCAGGCTCCCCCGCAGCCGGGCGAGGTCGCCGGACGTCTCCGCGACGGCGGGCACGGTGACGGCGGCGCTCACCGGGAGCCCGAGGAGAGGAGGACCACGGTCAGCCGTCCGCTCGCTCGCTGGCGAGGGAACCGGGACCGGAGCCGACCAGGAGGTCGACCAGCGGCGCTCCCTCGTGCGGCCGGAGCCGGCCGGAGGCCAGGGCCCGCTCGGTGGTCCGGCGGGCCATCGCGACGTAGGCGGCGACGGACTCCGGCGCCCGCTCGCCGAGGACCGTCAGGTGGTCGCGGACGGTGCCGACGTCCCCGCGGCTGACCGGGCCGGTCAACCCGCGGTCGCCCCGGCGCAGCCCGTTGTCCAGCGCCGCGGTGAGCAGGGGGGCGAGCACGCGGGCCGGCTCCTCCACACCCGCCGCGCGCAGCAGGTCGGCGGCCTCCGCGACGAGGGTGACCAGGTGGTTGGCGCCGGTGACCAGGGCGGCGTGGTACAGGCGGCGGTCGGCTTCGGCCACGAAGAACGGCTCACCGCCCATCTCGAGCACCAGCGTCTCGGCCACCGGCCGGTCCTCGGGGGAGCTGGTGACGGCGAAGGGGGCACCGGCCAGCCGGTCGGCGTCCTCGGCCGCCCCCGTGAAGGTCATCGCCGGGTGCAGCGCCAGCGGCAGCACGCCGGCCCGGGCGGCGGGGGCGAGGACGGCCAGGCCGTGCGCGCCGGAGGTGTGGAAGGTGAGCTGGCCGGCGCGCCAGACGCCGGTCTCCGCGAGGCCGGCGACCAGGCCGGGGAGGGTGTCGTCGGGCACGGCCAGCACGACCAGGTCGGCGGCGGCGACCACCTCGTCGGTGGGCCGCAGCGGAGTTCCGGGCAGCAGCCGGGCGGCGCGCTCGGCGGAGGCGGCGGAGAGGCCGGCGGCGGCGACGACGTCGTGGCCGGCGGCGGTCAGGGCGGCGCCCAGGACGGCGCCGACGCGTCCGGCGCCGACGATGCCGACGCGCAGGCGGGCGGGGGCGGAGCCGGCCGGGGGCAGACCGGCGGCACGGGTCCTGCGGGCAGCAGGCATCGGGGCACCTCTTCGTTCCAGTCCCTCGCGGGTACCGGACTCGCAGGTCGCGGCCCCCTGCCGTTGGAGGCCGTCCGTCGTGCTGGTGGTGCGGGTCGGCGCCGCCCCCGCTGCGACCGGGTGTGTCACGCGGGTTGAGCGCCGAACGCGAGTGTGGAACCGGCCGGCGGCGGGTGCAACGGCTGGGAGGTGTGGGGTGGCTCACGCGGAGCGGCACCTACGGTGTCGGGCGGTACGACGACGGCAGGAGGAGACGCGTGAGCAGCCTCGAGGGACGCACCGCACTGGTCACCGGCGCCAGCCGGGGCATCGGGCTGGCGATCGCGCGCAGCCTGGTGGACCGCGGCGCGCGGGTCGTCGTGACCGCCCGCACGGCCGACGCGCTGGCCGAGGCGGTGACCGCGCTGGGCGGCCCCGGGGTCGCGGTCGGGCTGGCCGGCAACGCCGGGGACGCCGAGCACCGGGCGCAGGCGGTGCGGACCGCCGTCGACACCTTCGGCAGCCTGGACCTGCTGGTCGGCAACGTCGGCATCAACCCGCTCTACGGGCCGCTGGTGGACCTCCCCCTCGACGGCTTCCGCAAGGTCCTCGACACCAACGTCGTCGCCACCCTCGGGCTGGTCCAGGAGGCCTGGCGGGCGTGGATGGCCGAGCACGGCGGCTCGGTGCTGCTGGTGGCGTCGGTGGCCGGGCTCAAGGCCTCGCCGATGATCGGCGCCTACGGGGTCAGCAAGGCCGCGCTGGTCAACCTGGTCACCCAGCTCGCCGTGGAGCTCGGCCCGCGGGTGCGGGTCAACGCCGTGGCGCCGGCGGTGGTCAAGACGCGGTTCGCCACCGCGCTGTACGAGGGCCGGGAGGCCGAGGTCGCTGCCCAGTACCCGGTGGGGCGGCTCGGGGTGCCCGAGGACGTCGGGGAGGCCGCCGCCTACCTGCTGGGGGACGGCGCGGGCTGGGTCACCGGCCAGACCCTGGTGCTCGACGGAGGCGCCCTGTCCCGCGGCCCCGCCTAGCCCCCCGTGCAGGGGCCGGCGCGCGAGCCTGCGAGCCGTGGGGGGCACGGGGGTCCTCCTTCAGCTGCCGAGGACCCGCGAGAGGACGTCGTCGGGCTCGTCGTCGTCCCGGTGGCGACGCCGGCGCCGGCCGCCGGTCGACGGGCTGACCCCGTTCTCGGCGAGGATCTCGGCCAGCCGGGACGGGCCGCCCGCGGAGTCCTCGGTGGGCTCGGGGAACCACGACGGCACCGGCGGCCGCTCGCGCCGGGCCACCGGGCGCAGCTCGGTGGGCTGCTCCGCCGGGGTCTGCGGCCGGTGCAGGTCGTCGGTGCGGCGGCGCCGCGGCTCGGCCGGCTCCTCCGGCTCGACCAGGGAGCGCTCGGCCAGCCAGTCCAGCGGGGGCGGGGGTGGGGGCGGCGGAGCGGGCACCTGGAACGCCGCCGTGCCCGTCGGCTCGCCCCAGCCGGGGGCCTCGATGGTGCGCGGAGCCGGGGACTCGGCCGGAGCGGGGCCGGGGCGGGTGGCCTGGGTGCGCAGCAGGATCCGCTCGATGAGCATCTCGCCGGACAGCTGCTCGGTGAGCTCGGCGCGCAGCCGCCCGACGTCGGCGCGGACCTCGGCCAGCTGGGCCAGGTCGCTGCGCAGCTCCGGCAGCTGGGCGAGCCCCGCGCGGAGCTCGGCGAGGTCGCCGCGCAGCTCGGCGACGCCGGCCAGGTCCCGGCGCAGGCCGGCCAGGTCCCGGCGCAGGCCGGCCACCTCCGCGACGTCCCGGCGGAGGCCGGCCACCTCGGCGAGGTCACCGCGCAACTCGGCCACCCGGGCGAGCTCGCCGCGCAGCGCGTCGACCTCGGCCCGCACGGACTGCTCGGCCTCGTGGCGGACACCGTTCGCCAGCCGCAGCTCGGTCTCCCGGCGGGCCGCGACCTCGCGCTCCAGCTCCAGCTCGTAGGCCAGCCGCAGCTCCTCCTCGCGCTCGGCGGCCTCCCGGCCGGGGCCGCCGGCGGCCGATCCCCGGCGGCTGCCGGCCAGCGCGGCGAGCACGAAGGCCCAGGCCGCACCGACCACCGCCAGCCGCAGGACCTGAGGGTCGTCGCTGAGGAAGACGACGGCCGTGGCCGCCACCGCCAGGAGGAAGCCGAGGACCAGGCCCGCGGTGCGCAGGGTCGACGAGCCGGATGGCGCGGCGCCGGCCGACGTCCCCTCCCGGTCCCCCCGCATGCGGTCAGGGTAACGGCGAGAGAGCTCCCGATCACGTCCCGCGAGGAGCACGTCGCGGGACGTGGACGGGGCCGCCCCGGGTCCTCCTACTGCTGGGCCAGCGCCCCGTCGGAGCTGAAGACCAGACCGAGGGAGATCTCGCCCTGCTGGAGGGCGGCCTTGGTCAGCGGGCCGCCGGTGTCCAGCTCGCGGAACTCGGCGAACTGCAGCCCGTAGGACTCCTCCAGGCCGGGCTGGCAGAACGGCCGGTCCGGGCACTCGGCCGGCCCACCCAGGACCAGCGAGCCGTCCCCGCAGGCGTCGGCCAGCTCCGAGAGCGTGCTGACGCCCAGCTCGTCGGCGAGGGCCTGGGTGACGGCGAACGCGTTCTGGTCGGCGGCCTCGGACGGCTGCCCGAACACCAGCCCGACCTGCTCGGCCAGCGGCTGCAGCGCGCTCACCGTCGCCTGGACGTCGCCGCTGGCCACCGCCTCCGCGTCGGGGCCGTTCACCTGGCGGTTGAGGAACTCGGTCGCCGTCGACAGGTACTCGGGGAACACCTGGATCTCCGAGCCGGAGATGAGGGCCGGCAGGTAGAGCTCCCGGTTGCCCACCTCGCGCACCGAGGCGTCGAAGCCGGCCGCGCCGAGCACGTCGGCGTAGATGTTGGCCAGGACCGTCGACTCGGTGAAGTTGGCACCGCCCACGGTGACCGTGCCCGAGCCCTGCTCCAGCCCGTCGGTCACGCCGCTGTCCTCGATCCAGCCCGCGGCGACGTCCTCGGCGCTCTGCCGATCGACGTCCACCGCGGCGTTCATGGCGATGAGGTCCTCGGTGGTCAGCGCCGCGGAGACGGCGTCGAGCGCGGGCACCAGCGCCGGGTTGGCCTGCGCGGTCGCCACGGTGACCGCGGGGACGACGTTGTCGGCGTTCTGCAGCTGCTGGTCGTCCTCGAGCACGACGAGCTGGTCGCCGGCGACCGGCGCGCACGCCTCGCCGGAGGCGGCGCTCGTGCCGCCGTCTGCGCCGCCGCCGGTGCCCGACGAGCCGGACTCGCCGCACGCCGTCGCGGTGAGCAGCACCGCGGCCAGTGCGAGGGGAGGGAGGACCCGGGTACGCGTGTGCATGTCGCCCGCCTTCTGTGTCCCGTGCGGCCGTCGGCCGCGACGCGTGTCTGGCGGGAGGGCTCCCGCGTCGCACATGCAACCCCGGACCGGGCCCGTCGTCACGCCGGGGCGGCAGCCGTTGCGCGGTTGTTACGGACGGACCCTCCTGCCGGGGGCCGTCGTCAGAGCGGGACGCCGGCCGCCGTGGGCTCCGGCTGTCCCGGCCGGTCCCGGCGCACGCCGGCGAACGGCAGCCGGCGCCGGCCCGGGGTCAGCGCCCAGGACACCAGCACCAGCACCAGCTCGGTGAGCAGCGCCAGCGCCGCCACGAGGACCGCGCCCGCGATCATCTGGCCGAAGTCCTGCTGCCCGAAGCCGAGGTTGATGATCCGGCCCAGCCCGCCCCCGCCGACCAGCGCGGCCAGGGTCGCCGTCGCGACCACCTGCACCGCCGCCGTCCGGACGCCGGTCATCACCAGGGGCAGCGCCAGCGGGAACTCCACCCGGGCCAGCCTCTGCCGGCGGCTCATGCCCATCGCCCGGGCGGCCTCGAGCACGTCGCGGTCGACCTCGCGGAACCCGACGAAGGTGTTGGTCAGCATCGGGGGGATGGCGAACACGGCGAGGGCGACGACGGTGGCGGCGCTGCTGAAGCCGATCGGCGTCACGGCGAAGACGGTGAGCAGGGCGAGGGTCGGGACGGCACGGCTGACGTTGGAGAGGACGACGATCGCCCCCGCGCCCCGGCCGCTGCGGCCCAGGAGCACCCCGGCCGGGACGGCGAGCACCGCGGCGGCGGCCACGGCCAGGGCCGAGACGGTGAGGTGCTGGCCGAGCAGGTCGAGGATGCCGCCGCGGCGGGTCCAGTTGAACGGGTCGTTGAGGTAGACGGCGGCGTCCCCGAACACGCTCACGAGGCCTCCTCGCTGGCGCTCGTCCGCCTCGTTCGCGGCGCTGCTGCGTCGATGTGTGAGCTCGCGAGCTCGCTCACGACCTGACCGCCCGGGTCCAGGGGGTCAGCAGGCGCTCGGTCCCGGCGAGCAGCACGTCGGCCACGAGCGCGAGCAGCACGCAGCCGACCGCGCCGGTGACGATCTCGGCCCGGTAGAAGTTGGCGTTGAAGCCGCCGACGATCAGCTGCCCCAGCCCACCGTTGCCGGTGATGACCCCGACGGTGGTCAGCGCGACGGTGGACACGGTGGCGATCCGCAGCCCCGCCATGAAGGCCGGCAGCGCCAGGGGCAGGTCCACCTGGAGGAACAGCCGCACCGGGCCGTAGCCCATGCCGCGGGCCGCCTCGCGCACGTCGGCGGGCACCGACTGCAGCCCGGCGAGGAAGTTCCGCACGAGGACGACGAGCGTGTAGAAGGTCAGCCCGACGAGCACCGTGGTCGCCGAGAGCCGCCCGGTGAACGGCGCCAGGAAGGCGAACATCGCCAGCGACGGGATCGTGTAGGCGATCGAGGACAGGCTCAGCACCGGCCCGGACAGCCACCGTGAGCGCCGGGCCAGGAGCGCCAGCGGCAGGGCGAGCAGCGCGCCGAGCAGGACCGCGCCGACGGTCAGCCTGACGTGCTGGCCGAGGTGGCCCACAATGGTGTCCCAGTTGTCCGTCACGTACGACGGGTCGAACCACGGGTTCGGCGCCCCGTCGGCAGCGAGGGCCTGCCCGCCGGGGTCGCTCGCCGCGCCCAGCAGCGGGCGCGCACCCAGGGAGGCCACGCCGTGGACGTTACTGCCGCACCGCGCTCGCCGGCCACGGCGGCCGGGGCACCCCCGGCCGGGGACGGCGCCGCCCAGGAGATCCGGCTGGAGGGCGTCAGCAAGGTCTACGCCGACGGCACGGTCGGGGTCGCCGAGCTGGACCTCACCTTCGCCGCCGGCGAGCTGTCGGTGCTCGTGGGACCCTCCGGCTGCGGCAAGACCACCACGATGAAGATGATCAACCGGATCATCGAGCCGACGACCGGCCGGATCCTGCTCGGCGGCGAGGACGTCACCCGGGTGGACGCCGACCGGCTGCGCCGCCGCATCGGGTACGTGATCCAGAGCGTCGGGCTGTTCCCGCACCAGACGGTCCGCACCAACGTCGGCACCGTCCCCCGCCTGCTCGGCTGGGACAAGCGGCGCACCCGCGAGCGCGTGGACGAACTGCTGACGACCGTCGGCCTGGACCCCGCCGTCCACGGGGACCGCTACCCCGCCCAGCTCTCCGGCGGGCAGCGGCAGCGCGCCGGGGTGGCCCGCGCGCTGGCCGCCGACCCCGCCGTCCTGCTCATGGACGAGCCGTTCTCCGCCGTCGACCCCGTGGTGCGCGAGCGGCTGCAGGCGGAGTTCCTGCGCCTGCAGGAGACGGTGCGCAAGACGATCGTCTTCGTCACCCACGACATCGAGGAGGCGGTGCGGCTCGGCGACCGCATCGCGGTGATGAGCGCCGGCGGCCACGTGGAGCAGTTCGCGCCGCCCGCCGAGGTGCTGGGGCGGCCGGCCAACGACGTGGTGGCCGACTTCGTGGGCGCCGACCGGGGGCTCAAGCGCCTGGCGGTGACCGCCGTCGACGCGGCCGACCTGGAGCAGCCGCCCGTGGTGCGACCCGGGGACGGGCTGGCCGACGCCGGCGCGCTGCTGGACCGGGCCGGCGCCGAGGGCGCCGTGGTGCTGGACGACGCCGGCCGGCCGGTCGGGTGGCTGCCGGCGGCGCGGGCCGCGGGCGCCGGCACGGTCTCCTCGGCGGCCACCCCCGGCGGGGGCACGGTCCCGGTCGGGGCGCCGCTGAAGACGGCGCTGGCGACGCTGCTGCAGTCCGACGCGGGCTGGGTGGCGGTGGTCGACGGCGACCGCTACCTCGGGGTGCTCACCCCGGGCTCGCTGCACGCGGCGCTGCGCCGCTCGGTCGCCGCCGGTTGAGCCCGGCGGGCCCGGTCCTCAGGGCCGGGCGGTCGGTTCCGGGCCCGCCTCGTCCCGGGACGACGGCGGAACGCGGCAGACCGACTCCAGCCACAGCGCCGCGACCACCAGCGCGGCCGCGCAGACCACGCCGAGGACGGCGGTGACGGTGTCGCTCCCCGCCGCCTGCAGCCGGGACACCGCCGGGCCCACGTGGACCAGCACGCCGATCCAGAGGCCGGCGAAGACCGCCCCGACGTAGGCGCTGGCCTGGGCGAGGACCGCCAGCCGCGCGACCAGCATCGGCTCGACCGGGCGCACCGGCGCCGCGCCGCGCTCGGCGGGCGGCCGGCGGTCCCGCTGCGCGGCCAGCCGGGCGCGGAGGGTGCGGGCGCCGAGCAGTTCGGCGACGGCGAGGACGCCCAGCGGCACCGGCAGCCACCAGCGCAGCTCCGGCAGCGAGCCGTAGGCCGACCGGACGACGAGCCAGGCGGCCACGGCCACGCCGACGGCGAGGACGGCGAGGTCGCGCCGGGCCACCGGTCTCACTGCAGCTGCTCCCAGCGGACCACGGCGTCGACGTCCTCCTGCGGTAGGGCGGCCACCAGGTCGGCGACCCGCCCCCTCCCGGGCAGCTCGGCGGCCGGGTCGAGGCTCAGCCACGGCACCAGGACGAACGCCCGCTCGTGCGCGCGCGGGTGCGGCAGCGTCAGGGCGGGGTCGTCGGAGGACACCGGCCGGCCGTCGTCCTCGGTGACCGTGACGACGTCGACGTCCAGGGTGCGCGCCCCCCAGCGGACCTCCCGCGTCCGCCCCGCGGCCTCCTCCAGCTCGTGCGCGCGGGCCAGCCACCCGGCGGCGTCCCGGTCGCCCCGCACCACGACCACCGCGTTGAGGTAGGGCGGCTGCTCGACCGGCCCCCACGGCGGCGTCTCGTACAGCGTCGACCGCGCCACGAGCACGCCGTCCGCGGACAGCGCGGTGATGGCGCCGCGCAGCGCGGCGGCCCGGTCCCCGAGGTTGGCGCCCAGGGAGAGCACCGCCCGGCTCACGAGGAGGACCCCGTCGTCACCCGCGCGTCCTCCGGATCTCGACGGTCACGTCGTCGAAGGGCACGCCCAGGTCGGCCTCGGGCTTGTGCACGGTGATCTCGACGGCGTCGACCAGCGGGTCGGCCAGGCAGACGTCGGCCAGGCGCTGGGCGAGGGTCTCCAGGAGGTCGACCGGCTCCCCGGTCAGGACCGCGTGCAGCCGCTGGGCCAGCTCCGCGTAGTTGACCGTCCGCGCTAGGTCGTCGCCGGCCGCGGCGGGGGCGGTGTCGAGCTCGAGGACGGCGTCGACGCGGAAGGTCTGCCCGTTCTCCCGCTCGAACGGGTAGACGCCGTGGTGCGCGTGGGCGGTCAACCCGCGGACGGCGATGCGGTCGGGGCGGGGACTAGCCACGGGCCGCCCTCCGCCGGCGCGCCTCCTGGACGGCGGCGACGGTCCGGACGGCGTCGACCGAGGCGGCCGCGTCGTGCACGCGCACCCCCCAGGCGCCGGCCTCGGCGGCGAGCACGGTGGTGGCCAGGGTGGCGGCGTCGCGCTGCTCGGCCGGGCGCACCGTGCCGTCGGCGTCGGCCAGCAGGCGCCCCAGGAAGCTCTTGCGGGAGGCGCCGAGCAGCACCGGCAGGCCCAGGTCGATCAGCCGGTCGAGCCCGGCCAGCAGCGCCCAGTTGTGCTCGGCCCGCTTGGCGAAGCCCAGGCCCGGGTCGAGGACCAGCTGCGCGGGGGCCACGCCGGCGGCGACGACGTCCTCCACCCGGGCGGTCAGCTCGGCGCAGACCTCGGTGACCACGTCGCCGTAGCGGGCCGCGGCGTACATCTCCCGGCTGTGGCCGCGCCAGTGCATGAGCACCCACGAGACCCCGGTCGCGGCGACCACCTGGGCCATGTTCGCGTCCGCGAGCCCACCGCTCACGTCGTTGACCAGCGTCGCCCCGGCGGCGATCGCGGCCTCGGCCACCTCGGCGCGGGTGGTGTCGACGCTGACCCGCACCCCGGCGGAGGTCAGCTCGGTGACCACCGGCAGCACCCGGCGGCACTCCTCGTCGGTGTCGATGCGGTCGGCGCCCGGCCGGGTGGACTCGCCCCCGATGTCGACGTAGTCGGCGCCGGCGGCGGCCATCGCCAGCCCGTGCGCGATCGCCGACGGCGCGTCGGCGAAGCAGCCACCGTCGGAGAAGGAGTCCGGCGTGACGTTGAGGACGCCCATCACGACGCAGCGCCCGGGGGTGCGGAGGAGGGCGGTCACCGGCCCCTGTCCACGGCTCGCTGCGCGCCTCGGTCGCCGGCGCTCCCGGTGGTGCTCACGCGCCCGTCACCCTCGCATCACGAGGCTCATCGCCTCGCTGCGCGTGGCGGCGTTCTCCCGGAAGATGCCGCGCACGGCCGAGGTGACCGTGGAGGACCCCGGCTTCCGGACGCCGCGCATGGCCATGCACAGGTGCTCGGCCTCGATGACCACCAGCACCCCGCGCGGCTTGAGCACGTCGGCCAGCGCGTCGGCGATCTGGCTGGTCATGCGCTCCTGGACCTGCGGCCGGCGGGCGTAGACCTCGACCAGGCGGGCCAGCTTGGACAGGCCGGTGACCCGGCCGTCCAGGCCCGGGATGTAGCCGATGTGCGCGACGCCGTGGAACGGCACGAGGTGGTGCTCGCATGTGGAGTACAGCGGGATGTCCTTGACCAGGACCATCTCGTCGTGGTCCTCGTCGAACGTGGTGGCCAGCACCTCGGCGGGGTCCTGCCACAGCCCGGCGAAGGTCTCGGCGTAGGCGCGGGCCACCCGGGCCGGGGTGTCCCGCAGGCCCGGGCGGTCGGGGTCCTCCCCCACCGCGAGGAGCAGCTCGCGGACGGCGGCCGCGGCCCGCTCGTGGTCGATCCCGGCCGTCGGCGGCCGCGTCAGCAGCTGGTCCCCCGGCTCGGCCGGCACCTCGCTCACGCGTCCTCCTCGCCGGCGCTCCTCGCCAGCTCGCTCACCTCTGCACCGGGGCGCTGACGTCCCCCACCGCCGTGGCGCCGCCCTTGACCAGGCCGTTGCCGTTGTGCGCCGCCCGCTCGGCGGGCGTGAGGACCGGCGGCTGGTCGGACGGGGTGCGCTTGCCGAAGCCGTTGTAGGGCGCCAGCGAGGGCCGCTTGGTGACCGGCTCGCAGATGCGCGCCATGTCCTCCTTGGACAGGGTCTCCTTGTCCATCAGCTCGAGGACGAGCTGGTCGAGGACCGCCCGGTACTCGACCAGGATCTCCCACGCCTCGTCGTGCGCGGCCTCGATGAGCGCCCGGATCTCTGCGTCGATGTCGCCGGCGACGGCCTCGGAGTAGTCCGGGCGCGTGTGCATGTCGCGGCCGAGGAACGGCTCGGACTCGTTGCTGCCGTACTTCACCGCGCCGAGCTTGGCGCTCATGCCGTACTGCGTCACCATCGCCCGGGCCAGGGAGGTGGCCTTCTCGATGTCGTTGCCGGCACCGGTGGTGGGCTCGTGGAAGACGAGCTCCTCGGCCGCCCGCCCGCCGAGGGCGTAGGCCAGGGTGTCGATCATCTCCGACCGGGTCTGGGTGTACTTGTCCTCGGTCGGCAGCACGAGCGTGTGCCCCAGGGAGCGGCCACGCGGCAGGATCGTCACCTTGTGCACCGGGTCCAGGTTGGGCAGCGCGTGCGCCACGAGGGCGTGCCCGCCCTCGTGGTAGGCGGTGACCTTCTTCTCCTTCTCGCTCATCGCCCGCGTCTTGCGCTCAGGGCCGGCGATGACGCGGTCGATCGCCTCCTCGAGGTTCTCGTCGGTGATGACCGTCCCGCCGTGGCGGGCGGTGAGCAGCGCGCCCTCGTTGAGGACGTTGGCGAGGTCGGCGCCGGTGAAGCCCGGGGTGCGGCGGGCCAGGGTCTCGAGGTCGACGTCGGGCGCGAGCGGCTTGCCCTTGGCGTGGACGGAGAGGATGGCCTTGCGGCCGAGCAGGTCGGGCCGGTCGACGGCGATCTGCCGGTCGAAGCGGCCCGGGCGCAGCAGGGCCGGGTCGAGGATGTCCGGCCGGTTGGTGGCGGCGATCATGATGACGCCGCCCTTGACGTCGAAGCCGTCCATCTCGACGAGCATCTGGTTGAGCGTCTGCTCGCGCTCGTCGTGCCCGCCGCCCATGCCGGCGCCGCGGTGCCGGCCGACGGCGTCGATCTCGTCGACGAAGATGATCGCCGGCGCGTTCTGCTTGGCCTGCTCGAACAGGTCGCGCACCCGGCTCGCGCCGACGCCGACGAACATCTCGACGAAGTCCGAGCCGGAGATCGAGAAGAACGGCACCCCGGCCTCGCCGGCGACGGCGCGGGCCAGCAACGTCTTGCCGGTGCCGGGCGGGCCGAACAGCAGCACGCCCTTGGGGATCTTCGCCCCGACCGCCTGGAACTTCACCGGGTTGGCGAGGAAGTCCTTGATCTCCTGCAGTTCCTCGATCGCCTCGTCGGCACCGGCGACGTCGGAGAACGTCGTCTTCGGGCTGTCCTTGGTGATCTGCTTGGCCTTGGACTTGCCGAAGGCCATGACGCCGCGGCCGCCGCCCTGCATGGAGTTGAACAGCCAGAACAGCAGGAGCAGGAGGATCACGAACGGCAGGAAGCTGATCAGGATGCTGACCAGGACGCTGTCCTGCGTGACGTTGGTGGTGAAGTCGACGCCGTCCCCGCCGCCGTTGAGGCCGGAGACGAGGTCGAAGACGTCATCCGAGGCGCCCAGCGGGTACGAGGCGGTGATCTTGTCGCTGCCCTCGACCGCGTTGCGCAGGTCGAGGTCGAGCGTCTGTTCCTTGTCGTTGATCGTGACGTTGTCGGCGTTGCCGCTGGTGATCTGCTCCAGGGCCGTCGCGGTGGTGACCTCCTGGTAACCACCGTTGCCACGGAACAGCGAGGAGAACGCCAACGCCAGGAGGACGACGAGGACGACCCAGAACCACACGGAGCGGAAGATCTTCTTGCGTTCCATACACCGATGCCGGGCGGCCGGGGGTCCGGCTGAGGCCCGTCGACCCTCCTGATCGTCCATGGGACGCGCCGCGCGACCCGGGCGGGCACCCCGGCGCTCGGTGCAGCGTCGTTGCGCCCGACGGTACACCGGGGAGCCTGCGAGACAGCTGTACGGGAACCGCGAGGCGACTGTCCGTCCCCCGGTGGGGTGGCCCGGTCGCGGGGCGCGTCGGGGTGCCGGGGATCAGCCGGAGTAGACCTCCGGGCGCAGGGTGGCGATGTAGGGCAGGTCGCGGTAGCGCTCGGCGTAGTCCAGCCCGTAGCCGACGACGAACTCGTTGGGGATGTCGAAACCGACGTAGCGGACCGGGACGTCGACCTTCACCGCGTCCGGCTTGCGCAGCAGCGCGCACACCTCGAGGGACGCCGGCCGCCGGCTGCCGAGGTTCTTGAGCAGCCAGGAGAGCGTGAGCCCGGAGTCGATGATGTCCTCGACCACGAGCACGTGCAGGTCGCTGATGTCGCGGTCGAGGTCCTTGAGGATGCGCACCACGCCGGAGGAGCTGGTGGAGGACCCGTACGAGGAGACCGCCATGAACTCCATCTGGGTGGGCAGCCGCAGCTCCCGGGCGAAGTCGCTCATGAAGAGCACCGCGCCCTTGAGGACGCCGACC
Source organism: Geodermatophilus sp. CPCC 206100 (assembly GCF_048569675.1). NCBI lineage: Bacteria > Bacillati > Actinomycetota > Actinomycetes > Geodermatophilales > Geodermatophilaceae > Geodermatophilus > Geodermatophilus sp. CPCC 206100. The sequence continues at coordinate 119,308 of NZ_JAQISV010000015.1, read as the reverse complement.
AGGAGCACCTCCCGGCCCTCGTAGTGCGCCTCCACCTGCCGGGCGAGCTCGGCGATCTTCGCCTGGATCTGCTCCTCGGCGAGCAGCACGTGGTCGATGTCGGGGCCGTAGCCGTGGTGGTCGTCGAGCTCTCCGCGACCGGTGGCGGGCTCACTCACGTGACGGGCTCCTCGGGGTGTCCGGTGCGTCCCCGCGACGGGGGCCCCGCGCGTCGGGCGGCACGAAGCCCAGCCTGCCAGACGCCCGGACGACGCCCGCGCCGCCGGGGAGGGCCACCGGGCCCTGCCCCCGCCACCGGGTCAGCAGCGCGTCGACGGCGGCCAGGTGCACCGCCTGCAGGTCCCGGACGCCCGCCCCGTGCAGCCAGCCACGCAGCACCCGCCGGCGCAGCGCGGCGGGCAGCCCGGCCAGCACGTCCGCGGGGAGGCCGGCCAGCACGTCCGCGGGGAGGCCGTCGGCGCCGGCCAGCCGGGAGAGCTCGTCCGCGGCCATGGCGTCGAGGGCGTCCAGGTCCTCGCGCAGCATCGCCGCCGTCCGGGCCAGCGCCGGGGCCACCCCGCCGCCGAGGACCTCCTCCAGCAGCGGCAGCACCTCGGTCCGCAGCCGCACCCGCGGGTAGGCCGGATCGGCGTTCCAGGGGTCGTCCCACACCGGCAGGCCCTGCTCGGCGCAGGCGGCGCGGGTGGTCTCCCGGCGGACGCCGAGCAGCGGCCGCCACCAGGCGACCCCGTCGGCCACCCGGTGCGCCACCATCCCGGCGACGCTGCGCGGCCCCGAGCCGCGGCCGAGGCCCAGCAGCACCGTCTCGGCCTGGTCGTCGAGCGTGTGCCCGAGCGCCACGCGGGCGCCGTGCGCGGCGGCGGCCTCCGCGAGGGCGGCGTACCGCGCGCTGCGGGCCGCCGCCTCGGGGCCGCCGTCCGTGCCCACCCGCACGGTGCACACCGACACGGGGTCCAGGCCCAGGCCGGCCAGCAGCGTGGCCGTGCCCGCGGCCCGGTCGGCGGACCCGGGCTGCAGGCCGTGGTCGACGGTCACGGCCCCCGCGCGGACGCCCGCCCGCGGAGCCTCGAAGGCGACCGCGGCGGCCAGGGCGAGGGAGTCCGCTCCCCCGCTGACGGCCACCAGCACCGGCGCCGGGTCGGCGGTCAGCCCGGGCCGGACCGCGGCGCGCAGCCGGGCGACCGCCGGGGGCGGTCCGGCCACGGGCTCAGGCGGGGATGGCCGGGCGGCCGTGCACCCGCTCGACCCAGCGGGCCGGGTCGGTGAGCTCCTCGATCCGCGGCAGCGTCTCCGGCCCCGACCAGACCCGGTTGAAGCCCTCCATGCCGACGAGGTCGACCACGCCGCCGACGAACACCCGGCCGTCGGCGTACTGCTTCATCTTCTGCTCGAGGCCGAGCAGCCGGCGCAGCACCCGGTCGAGCGGGCCGCGGCCCTTGCGCCGCTGGGCGAACCGCTTGCGCAGCGTCCGCACCGAGGGGACGACGTCCGGGCCGACGCCGTCCATGACGAACTCCGCGTGCCCCTCCACCAGGCTCATCACCGCGGTCACCCGGTCGAGGACGGCGCGCTGCGCGGGGTCCTGGATGAGCGCCATCAGCCCGCTGTCGTCGCCGCCCTCGGTGCCGCGGACGGCGTCGCCGATGCTGCGCAGGACGTCGCGCAGCCGGTCGCGCAGCACGTCGGGGGTCAGGTCGGTGGCCTCGACGAACTCGGCCACCTGGCCCTCCAGGTGGCCGCGCAGCCACGGCACGGCGGTGAACTGCAGCTGGTGGGTGACCTCGTGCAGGCAGACCCACAGCCGGAAGTCGGTGGGGTCCACGCCCAACCGGCGCTCGGCGTCGACGATGTTCGGCGCGACCAGCAGCAGCCGCCCGCCGGTGCCGAAGACCTCGTACTGCCCCAGCACCCGCGAGGACAGGAAGGCGAGGATGCCCCCGGCCTGCACGCCGGTGGCGCGCGAGCCGATCGCGGTGGCCAGCGGGCCGGGGCGGGTCTCCTGCCTGGCCGCGAGGGCGTCCACCAGCGGGTTCAACAGGGCGGCCATGCCTGCGGTGTTGGCGTCGATCCAGCCAGGGCGGTCGACGACGGCGACCTCCGGCGGTGGGCCGCCGGGGACGGCGTGCAGGCCGGTCAGGGCCTCCACGTGCGACACGGCAGTGGCGGCCGCCTCGTGCAGTTCGCGGACGACGGCGGCGGCCTCCTCCCGCGTCGTCTGCGGGCCGGGACCGACCAGGCGGCGGGCCGTGCGTCCGGCGAGGTCCCAGTCGACCATCGAGGAGGCGCTGCTCATCGCCTCACCGTAGGCCCTCCAGCAGGGGCCCGCCGCGAGCCCCGTCCCGAGGCTCGGCCCGAGCCTGCGAGAGGTGCGGAGGACGGGGCCCTTCACGGTGGGGGCCGTTCCAGCCGGTCAGCGGCAGCCGCAGCCGGCCAGCGCGGCGGCGACGTCGTCCAGGGCGGCCTCGGCCGCCGCTCCGTTGGGCGGTGCGGCGTCGGCGACCACGGCGAAGACCAGCAGCCGGCCGTCGGCGGTGACCACCGTGCCGGCGAGGCCGTGCACGCCGAGCAGCGTGCCGGTCTTGGCGCGGACCGCGCCGGGCGCGGTGGCCGGGTCGGCGTCGCCGCGCTCGGCCAGGGTGCCGTCGTAGCCGGCCACGGCGAGCCCGGACAGGACGGCCGAGGCCTCGGGCAGCGACCCGTCGGCGGCGTCGGTGAGCAGGTCGGCCAGCAGGGCCACGGGCACCCGGTCCTCGAGCGACAGGCCGCTGCCGTCGGAGAGCTGCACGCCGGAGACGTCGAGCCCGGCGTCGGCCAGCGCGGCGGGGACGGCCTGCGCCGCGCCCTCGAAGGTGGCCGGCAGGTCGCGGGCGATCGCGACGTGGCGGGCCAGGGCCTCGGCCAGCACGTTGTCCGACTGGGACAGCGTCTGCTCGACCACCCGCGCCAGCGGTGCCGACCGGACGGTGCCGAGGACCTGCGTGCCCACCGGGGCGGTGCCGAGCGTGACGGTGGCGCTCGGGACGCCCAGGGCGGTGGCCAGGGCGGCGCCGGCGTCCGTGCCCGGCTGGCCGCTGCGGGCGGGGTCGCCGGACCGCACGCGGGCGCCGTCGACCGCGGCGGCGGTGATCGGCGCGGCGTAGCTGGACGGCGCGTCGCCGGGACCCCAGCCCGAGGCGGTGAGCGGACCGTCGAACAGCGAGTTGTCGACCACGACCCGCCGCACCGCCGTGCCGGCCGGCAGCGCCGACTGCACCTGGGCGGCGAGGTCGGCGACGGTGGGCGCGCCGGGGTAGGTCAGGGAGGGCGCGGTCCGGGACAGCGTCGGGTCCCCGCCGCCGACCAGCACGACCTCGTCCGGGGTGGCGCCGGCGACGACCGTCGTCTCGAGGGTGGCCTCCGGGCCGAGGGTGGTCAGCGCCGCCACCGCCGTGAGGAGCTTCGCGGTCGAGGCCGGAACCGCCGGCGTGGCCGCGTCCGCCTCGAGCAGCACCTCCCCGGAGGCGACGTCCACGACCCCCGCGGAGACGCCCGGGCCCAGGGCGGGCGAGGCCAGCAGCGGGTCCAGCTCCGCGGCGAGTGCCGCCGGGTCGGGCCGCGGGGCCTCCGACGCCAGCGCGGCGAGCACCGGCGGGGCGGCGTCCACCTCGGGCAGCTCGGCGGCGGCGGTGGCGGGGTCGGTGGCGGCGCCGTCGTCCCCCGCGCCCAGCCGGTCGACGACGAACCACCCGCCGCCGGCGACCACGAGGAGCACCGCGAGGACGGTCAGGAGGAGGCGGCGGCGGAGCCTCGAGTACTTCGGCGTGACGGTCGTCGACCCGCTCGACGCGATGGTGCCCACCCCCCGGAACGACCTCCGGCGGTCGGCCGGGGTCCGGTGAGCCACACTACGACCCGTGCAGTTCGACGTGACGGTAGAGATCCCGAAGGGCCAGCGGAACAAGTACGAGCTGGACCACGCCACCGGACGCATCCGCTTGGACCGGATGCTCTTCACCTCCACCCGCTATCCGGCCGACTACGGCTACATCGAGAACACCCTGGGACAGGACGGCGACCCGCTCGACGCCCTGGTCCTGCTCGACGAGCCGACCTTCCCCGGCTGCCTGATCACCTGCCGGGCCATCGGCATGTTCCGGATGACCGACGAGAAGGGCGGGGACGACAAGGTCCTCACCGTTCCGGCGACGGACCCGCGGATGGCGCACCTGACCGACATCAGCGACGTCTCGGAGTTCGACCGGCTGGAGATCCAGCACTTCTTCGAGACCTACAAGGACCTCGAGCCCGGCAAGTCGGTCGAGGGCGCCGAGTGGGTCGGCCGGGACGAGGCCGAGGCCGAGATCCTGGCCTCCCTGCAGCGAGCCAAGGACGAGAACTACCACTGACCGGCCGCCGGCCCCCCTCGAGCGGCCGCCGAGCGCACGACGGAGCCCGACGGCGGTGCCCCTCCCCGGGCACCGCCGTCGGCGTGCCCGGCGCGGGGTGCCCCGGGGACGACACAGGGGCCCGTCCGGGTCGACGAGCCCCTGTGGTGGCTGAGCCGCCTGTCGGAATCGAACCGACGACCTTCTCATTACGAGTGAGATGCTCTACCGACTGAGCTAAGGCGGCGGGCGTGCGGCGAACAGCTTACGTGACGACCCGCCCCGTCCCGCGAAGGCCCCGTCCCGGGTCCCGCCCCGTCCCGCGCAGGGGCGGGCCGCGTCACCCGGGCAGGCGCAGCGCCACGGTCAGCGCCTCCACCGCGATCTGCGGCTTCACGTTCTGCTCGAGCGCGACCCGGCAGGCCAGGACCGCGTCGATGCGGCGCAGCGCTCCCTCGGCGCCGATCCGGCGGCCCAGCTCGTCGGCGTCGGCGCGGCGGTCGGGGTGGTTCAGCGTCGGCGGGTCGGCGTCCCCCGCCTCCCGGTGCGCCGCCAGGACCAAGGCGTCGCGGTAGAGGGCGGCGAGGTCGACCAGCGCGCGGTCGAGGGAGTCGCGGCCGAGGCGGGTGGCCCGGGACTTCTGCCGCTTCTCCAGCTCCTTGAGCTGCCCCGCCCCGCGGGTGGCCGCGGCGACGCCGGGCCCCCGCGCGCCCACGCCGAGGCTCTGCTTGACCGCCTCGGTCTCCGCGCCGTCGAGCTCGGCGCTCGTACGGTCGGACTCCTCCTTGGCCGCGCCGACGAGGTCGTCGGCGGCGTTGAGGCAGGCGGCGAGGGAGACCAGCGACAGCGGGACGTCCAGCACCGCCTTGCGGGCCAGCCGGGCCTCCTCGTCCTGGGCCAGGTGCCGGGCCCGCCCGACGTGGCCACCGGCGGCCGCGGCCGACCAGGCGGCCAGGGCCGGGTCGATCCCGTCCCGCCGCACCAGCACGTCGGCGACGGCGTCCACCGGGGGCGTCCGCAGGCCCACGACGCGGCAGCGGGAGCGGATGGTCACCGGCACGTCGTCGGGGTGCAGGCTGGGCGCGCAGAGCAGGAAGACGGTGCGGGACGGCGGCTCCTCGAGCATCTTGAGCACGGTGTTGGACGCCTGCTCGGTCATGCGGTCGGCGTCCTCGACCAGCACGACCTGCCACCGGCCCTGGGACGGCGCCCGTCCCGCGATGCGCACCAGCTCGCGCACCTCGGCGACCCCGATGGACAGCCCCTCGGGCACCACGGTCTGCACGTCGGCGTGCGTGCCGGCCAGCGCCGTCCGGCAGGCGTGGCAGGTGCCGTCCCCGCCGTCCGGGCACTGCAGGGCGGCGGCGAAGGCCCGTGCTGCCACCGACCGCCCGGACCCGGGCGGGCCGGTGAACAGCCAGGCGTGGGTCATGGCGGTGGGGTCGGCGACCGCGGCGCGCAGCTCCGCGACGACGGCCGGCTGGCCGACGACGGTGTCCCAGACCGTCACGCGCCCGCCTCCAGCAGCGCGGCCACGCGGGCGCGGACGCCGGCGGCGATCTCGTCGACCGGGCGGGTGGCGTCCAGCACGAGGTAGCGGTCGGGGTCGCCCCCGGCGAGGGTCCGGAAGGTCGCGCGGACCCGCTGGTGGAACTCCAGCGACTCCGACTCCAGCCGGTCGGCCTCCGCCCGGCCGCGGGCGCGGGCCAGGCCGGTCTCGGGCGGGAGGTCCAGCAGCACGGTGAGGTGCGGGCGCAGCCCCTCGGTGGCCCAGCGCGAGATCGCCGACACGTCGTCGAGCGGGATCGTGCGGCCGGCGCCCTGGTAGGCCAGCGAGCTGTCGATGTACCGGTCGCTGACGACGACCTCGCCGGCAGCCAGCGCGGGGCGCAGGACGGCGGCGGCGTGCTGGGCGCGGTCGGCGGCGTAGAGCAGGGCCTCGGCGCGCGCCGCCAGGCCGGTGTGCGCGCGGTCCAGGACGATGGCGCGGACGGCGGCCCCCGCTGGCGTGCCGCCCGGCTCGAAGGTGGCCCGTGCCGCGCGGCCACCGGCGGTCAGCCAGTCGCACAGCAGCCGCACCTGCGTGGACTTGCCGGCTCCCTCGCCGCCCTCGAAGGCGATGAACACGCCGGGTCCGGTGCCCCCGTCCCGCGTCGGGGCGGGCAGGTCGAGCGGGCCGTCGTCGGACACGCGGATCGGAGGCTCCCGGACGTCAGGGTGGGTGGTCGTGCCGGCGCCACGGTACCGGCCGGCACCGACCGTCTCCGGCTGCCGCGGTCCTAGGGTCGGGCGGATGACGAGCACCCCCGGCGCCTGGGACCCGGCCGGCTACCTGCGGTTCGGGGACGAGCGCGCCCGGCCGTTCACCGACCTGCTCGCCCGGGTGGGCGCCGGCGCGCCGCGGGTCGTCGTCGACCTGGGGTGCGGGGAGGGCGCGCTGACCGCGTCGCTCGCCGGCCGGTGGCCCGGCGCGCAGGTGACCGGGGTGGACTCCTCGCCGGAGATGCTGGCCGCGGCCGCCACGCACGCGGTTCCCGGGCGGGTGCGGTTCCTCGCCGGGGACGTCCGGGACTGGCGCCCTGCGGAGCCGGTGGACGTGCTGGTCAGCAACGCCGTCCTGCACTGGGTGCCCGGCCACGTGGACCTGCTGCGTCGATGGGCCGGCGCCCTCGCGCCCGGCGGCTGGCTGGCCGTGCAGGTGCCGGGGAACTGGCGGGCCCCGACCCACCGGCTCCTGGCGGAGCTGTGCCGGTCGCCGCAGTGGGCCGACCGGCTGGCCGACGCCGCCCCGGCCGAGGACGCCGTCCTGGACCCGGCCGGCTACCTCGACGTCCTCACCGGCGCCGGCTTGGCCGCCGACGCCTGGGAGACCACCTACCTGCACGTGCTCTCGGGGCCTGACCCGGTGCTCGGGTGGGTCCACAGCACCGTGCTGCGGCCGGCACTGGCCCGGCTGTCCGCGGAGGAGGCGGCGGAGCTGACCGCAGCCTACGGCGCGGCCCTCCGCACCGCCTACCCGCCCCGGCCGGACGGGACGACGGTGCTGCCCTTCCGGCGGGTGTTCGCGGTCGGGCGCTCGGCAACTACTTGACGATTAGGAAAGTAGTTGCCATGGTCGGCCTCCCACCCGGCAGAGAGGGAGACCGATGACCGTCCCCACGCCCCAGGCCGCCGCCGCCCTCCTCGCCGAGGCCGCGGCCGCCGACGCCCGCGTCCGCCGGGAGGCCAGCCCGGCCTCGTCCGGGTTCCTGGCCACGCTGGGGTGCGCCAGCGCCGGCTTCTTCCTCGCCCAGCCGGTGGCCGACGGCGACCGCGGGGTGCTGGCGGCGGCGCTGGTGTTCGTCCTCGCGGTGCTGGGCGCCGCAATCGCGCTGCTGTCCGGCCTCCGGTCCACCCGGCACGGCTTTCCCCGCCGGTTCGGCCTGGTGATGGGCGCGTGGGCGGCGGTGTTCGCCGTCGGCCTGGCGGTGGGGACGACGACGGACGTCGCGCGCAGCTGGGCCTTCTGGGTGCCGGCCGCGGTGCTCGTCGTCCTGCCCTGCCTGGTCGGGGCCTGGCGCGAGCTGCCGCGGTGACCGGTGCGGCCGGCGGGCACCCGCGGCACGCACTCGACGAGGTGATCCACGCGCCGGTGCGCTTCTCGGTGATGGCCACGCTGGCGTCGGCCGAGGAGGCGGAGTTCGGCTTCGTGCGCGACGGCGTGCAGGTGAGCGACTCGCTGCTGTCGAAGACGGTGAGCGCGCTGGAGAAGGCCGGCTACGTGGAGGTCCGCAAGGGCTACGTGGGCAAGCGGCCGCGCACCTGGCTGCGGCTGAGCCGGCAGGGACGGGCGGCCTTCGGGGCGCACGTGGCGGCCCTGCGGGCGATCGCGGACGGCGCGCTCCCGCCGGACGCCGGCGCGGTCGTCAGCGCGGAGCCGGGGTGAGGCGGTAGGCATCGGTGTGGTAGGGCAGGTCGACCAGCTCGCGCCCGCGGGTGTCGGGGTGGCCGGCCAGCACCTCGCGCACCCGGCCGAGGAACTCCGCCCGCCGGTCGTCGTCCATCGTGGCGACGTAGCTGCGCGTGGCGATGCCCGCCACGACCTGGTCGGGAGGGATCCGCTGGACGACGGCGGACCGGAACCGCTCCACGCGCGCGCCGAGGGCCGCGGCGATGTCGCCGACGACGGCCTGGTCGGCCTCGTGGTCGCGCGACTCCGCAGCCAGCACCTCCCCGAGCGCCCCCACCCACGGGACCTGCTCGTCCCGGGTGTTCCACACCAGGCCCACGACGCCACCGGGGCGCAGCACGCGACGCATCTCCGCGGCCGCCGGCGCGGGCCGGAACCAGTGCGCGGCCTGCCCGGCGACCACCGCGTCGACGTCCGCGTCCGGGAGCGGGATCTCCTCCGCCCCGCCGACCAGCGCCTGGACGCCGGGGTGGCGGGCGCGCAGCTCCGCGAGCATCTCCCCGGACGGGTCGACCGCCACGACATCGTGCCCGGCGGCGGCGACCACCGCGGTCAGCAGGCCGGTCCCGGCGCCCAGGTCGAGGACGCGCCGCGGCCGGTCCCCCAGCAGGAAGGCGACCGCGTCGGCCGGGTAGGTCGGCCGCAGCGCCGCGTAGCCCGCCGCGACCGACCCGAACGACCGGCGCCGCTCGTGCCAGGTCGACGGGTCGAGGTCCCCGGTCGGCACCGGGACCTCAGCCGGCGGGGACCGCGTCGGTGCCGGTCGCCGCCGCCTTCGTCGTCGTCGCCGCCTTCTTCGTGGTCTTCTTGGCGGCGGTGGTCTTCTTGGCGGTCGTCTTCTTCGCGGCGGTCTTCGTGGTCGCGGTCGCCTTGGTGGCCGTCTTCTTCGCCGCGGTCTTCCTGGTGGTCTTCTTCGTCGTCGGGCGGCTGCGCCGGTCCGCGAGGAGCTCGGCGGCGCGCTCGAGGGTGATGCTCTCGACGTCGTCGCCCTTGCGCAGGCTGGCGTTGGTCTCGCCGTCGGTCACGTAGGGCCCGAACCTGCCCTCGCGGACGGTGACCGCGCCCTCGGTGACCGGGTCGGCGCCCAGCTCCTTGAGCGGCGCGGCCGCGGCGCGCCGTCCCCGCTGCTTGGGCTGGGCGAAGATCGCCAGGGCCTCGTCGAGGGTGACGGTGAACAACCGGTCCTCGCTCTCCAGCGAGCGGCTGTCGCTGCCCTTCTTCAGGTACGGCCCGTAGCGGCCGTTGAGCGCCTGGATCTCCTCGCCGTCCGGCGCCGCGCCCACCGCGCGCGGCAGGGTGAGCAGCTTGAGCGCGTCGTCGAGGGTGACCGTCTCCGGCGACATGGTCGAGAGCAGGCTCGCCGTCCGCGGGGCGTCCTTGCTGCCCTCCGGCACCACCGTCGTCACGTACGGGCCGTAGCGGCCGGCCTTGACCACGACGGGCAGGCCGGAGTCCGGGTCGGTGCCGAGCTCCCGGTCGTTGGAGGGAGCGGCCAGCAGCTCCTCGACCTTGTCCTGGGTCAGCTCGTCGGGGGCGAGGTCCTCGGGCAGGCTGACCCGCGCGCCCTCCTCGGCGCCGACCTGCAGGTACGGGCCGTAGCGGCCGACCCGGACGAGGACCGGCTCCCCGCCCGGACCCGTGGCCCGCAGGGGGATGGAGTTCACCCCGCGCGCGTCGATCTCCTCCAGCCGCTGGCCGATGACCTGCTTGAGCCCACCGGACTTGGCGATCCCGCCGGCGTGCCGCCCCTCGCCGCCGAAGTAGAACTCGGTGAGCCAGTCGACCCGCTGCAGGTTCCCGCCGGCGATCTCGTCGAGCTCCTGCTCCAGCGAGGCGGTGAAGTCGTAGTCGACCAGCTGGGCGAAGTGCTGCTCGAGCAGGTTCACCACGGCGAACGCCACGAAGGTGGGCACCAGCGCGGCGCCCTTCTTCCACACGTACCCGCGGTCCTGGATCGTCTGCAGGATGGAGACGTAGGTCGAGGGCCGGCCGATCCCGAGCTCCTCGAGCCGGGCCGTGAGGCTCGGCTCGGTGTAGCGGGACGGCGGCGTGGTCGTGTGCCCCTTGGCGTCCAGCTGCCGGGTGTCGAGCTGCTGGCCCCGCTCGAGCCGCGGCAGCCGGCGCTCGGCGTCGTCGTTGCCCTGGTCGTCGTCGGCGGCGGCCGACCCCTCGTCGCGGGACTCGACGTAGGCCCGGAGGAACCCGGGGAAGGTGATGGTGCGGCCGCTGGCGGTGAACTCGACCGCCTCGTCGGTGCTGCTGCGGCCGGCCAGCCGGATGCTCACGGTCTGTCCGACGGCGTCGGCCATCTGGGAGGCGATGGTGCGCTGCCAGATCAGCTCGTAGAGCCGGAACTCGTCGCGGGCGAGCTGGCCGGCGAGCTGGCCGGGGGTGCGGAAGTTGTCACCGGCGGGACGGATGGCCTCGTGGGCTTCCTGCGCGCCCTTGGCCTTCTTCGCGTAGCGCCGCGCCTCTGCGGGGACGAAGGCGTCGCCGTACAGCTGGCGCGCCTGGGTGCGGGCGGCGTTGATCGCCTCGTTCGAGAGGTTGGTCGAGTCGGTCCGCATGTAGGTGATGTGGCCGTTCTCGTACAGCCGCTGGGCGACCCGCATGACCTGCGCGGAGGACCAGCCGAGCTTGCGCCCGGCCTCCATCTGCAGGGTCGAGGTGGTGAACGGCGCGTACGGGCGGCGCCGGTAGGGCTTCTCGTCCACCCTGGTGACGCTCACCTGCCGGCCCTCGAGCCGGGCGGCCAGCCCGCGGGCCCCGGCCTCGTCCAGGTGCACGACGTCGCCGGTCACCCGGCCGGTGGCGGCGTCGAAGTCGCGGCCGGTGGCCACCCGGCTGTCGTCGACGCTGACCAGTTTCGCCCGCAGGGTCGTCGGCTCGCCCTCGTCCGCGCCGGTGCGCCGGCCGGTGACGGCGAACGTGCCCTCGAGGGACCAGTAGTCGGCGGCGTGGAAGGCCATCCGCTCGCGCTCGCGCTCGACGACGATCCGCGTGGCCACCGACTGCACGCGGCCCGCCGACAGCTTGGGCAGGACCTTCTTCCACAGCACGGGGCTGACCTCGTAGCCGTAGAGCCGGTCGAGGATGCGGCGGGTCTCCTGCGCGTCGACCAGCGCGGTGTCGAGCTCCCGGGGGTTGGCCACGGCGCGGGCGATGGCCTCGGGGGTGATCTCGTGGAACACCATGCGGCGCACGGGCACCCGCGGCTTCAGCGTGTCGACCAGGTGCCAGGCGATGGCCTCGCCCTCGCGGTCCTCATCGGTGGCGAGGTAGACCTCGCTGGCGTCCTTCACCAGCTGCTTGAGCCGGCCGACCTGCTGCCTGCGGTCGGGGCTGACCACGTAGAGCGGCTCGAACCCGTTGTCGACGTCCACGCCCAGCCGTGCCCACGAGGCGCCCTTGTGCTCGGCCGGCACGTCCGCGGCGTTCCGGGGCAGGTCGCGGATGTGCCCCACGCTGGCCTCGACGACGTAGCCGTTGCCGAGGTAGCCGGCGATCTTCCCGGCCTTGGTCGGGGACTCCACGATGACCAGCGGGCGCCCGCCACCGGCGGCCGCGGTCCGGCGGCGGGCGGGCGTGCTCGTGCCACCGGCCGTCGGGGCGGCGGCCTGGCTGCCGTTGTCAGCGGTCTTCGTGAGGGCCACGGTGCTCCTGTCGGTGCTGCTCGTTGCGGGCGCCGGGAGGCCGGCGCCGGAGGACGCGGTTGCTGCGCGTACGCCCTCGGCGACGCCACGGTAGGCCACGACCCCGACACGGAGGCGCGCGGCGACTTCCTGCGGGCGTGCCGTCACCGGCTCCAATGGCCGGGAGCGGCCCGGTGTTCCCACGCCTCCGGTCGCCGTCAGTCCGGCCGCCGGGGAGCCGCGACCACCTCGCCGATCGCGGCCACGGTCGGGAAGTGCTCGTCGTAGTACTCGCCGTGCAGCATCACGGCGTCGGTGGGCAGAGGGACGGCGCCGAAGTCGTCGTCCCACGTCGGGTACGCACCGTGCAGGTCCCACCAGCTGATCGGATCGAAGCCGGCGGACGCCTCGTACACCTCGTCGGCCTCCAGGCTCCCGGCGTTCCCGTCCAGGCCCGGGCTGCCGGCGAGGACGACCGCATCGGCGGCCATCTCCCCGGGTGCGCGAGCGGCTTCCTCCGCGACCCTCGTGCCGTAGCTGTGCGCAGCGACGACGACCCGCGCCGGGTCGGTGGCGCGGGCGGCGGCGAGACCGTCCAGGGCGCGGTCCAGCGCGCGCCCACCCGCCCGGCTCGCCCCCGTCCCCAGGGCACCGACGAGCCCCGGCGGTCGGTAGCCGAACCAGGCCAGGCCGGCGACCGCGAGCCCCGGTGCGGCGGCGCGGGCCGCGTCGGCGACCGCGTCCGCGTTCTCCGTCAGCCCGTCGAGGTCGTCCGCGGGCGTGTTGCGGATGCCGGGGACCACGACGGCGACCGAGTCGGCGGTGTCCAGGTCGCCCAGGGCCAGCGCCACCAGCTCCTCCGACGGCCGGAATTGGTGGAGCTGCACCGTCTCCCCCTCGTCCTCCCTCCGGGCGATCTCGGCGGCGACCGAGACCGCGACGGCGTGCCCCGGCGCGGACGGGTCGGCGAGCACGTCCTCGAGGTGGACCCGGTTGGCCTGGTCGCGGGCCCAGGCCGGCAGCCCCTCCAGGGCCCCGACGACGACCGGGGTGCGCGCGATGGCAGCCGTCCGGTCCGCCGTCGACAGGCCGGCCCACCAGGCGGCCACCTCGGCCGGCGGGCGGTTCAGCACCTGTGTGGGGAACGGGAACCGGCCCTGCGGGACCAGCGGCGCGAGTGCGGCGGAGGTGACGGGTGCCTGCGCCCCGGCGATGCCGAGCCCGGCGAGCGCGTCGGCGGCCGCGGTCGCGGCGGAACCGGCGCGCGCGGCGGCCTCCAGCGCCTCGAGCGCGAGGTCCTGGGCGTGCAGGACCGCCGCCACCTGGTCGGGGCCCAGGCCGGTGCCGTCCGCGCCCGCCGGGCCCAGCCCGACCAGCCGCCCTCCGTCGTCGAGCGGGACCGGGACGGCGCCCGCGGCCGCCAGTGCCTGCCCGGCCAGCTCCTGCGCGGTGTCGGCCTGACCCAGCAGGCGCTGGGCGTGCTCCACGGAGTCGGTGAGCGCCGTGGTGACCGCGGTGGTCACGCCGGAGACCTGCACCAGCGCCGTGCCCGCGGCCTGCGCCGCCGGTCCGTACCAGCAGTCGGCGTCGGTGAGCGACCGGCCCACGGACTCCATGCGGGCGCGCCACGGCGGCAACCGGTCGGCGACCGCGGTCAGGGTGTACACGGCGCCGCGCAGCAGCGGGACGTCCCAGGCGGCCACGGCGGTCAATGGCGGAGCGCTCACCGGGTCGCCGTCCCCTGACGCGCCTCGAGCACGCGGTCGGCGAGGATCGCGTCGGTGCGGCGGTAGGACCGGACGGTCTCGTGCAGCGTCGCGGCCAGCGAGCCGGTCTGGGAGGCCAGGAGGTCGAGCACGAGGGCCCAGCCCGACCCCGCGGCACCCGCGCGGTCCCCGGCCTCGCCGCTGAGCGCCGCGCCCAGGGAGGCGGCGGTGGACCGGCACAGCTGGGCCTCCTCGCCCAGCTCGGCGGACAGCAGCGTCAGCTCGTCGGCGAGCACGTCGATGGCGTCCAACTGCGCGGCGATGGTGGCGGACACGCACGACCTCCCGGCGTCGAGCCGGTCCGACGGTCGGACCGGCGCGGCCGGACGTTAGGCGGCCTCCCCCACGGCCCGCCGTCCGTCGTCCACAGTGACCCCCGCCGTCCACAACCTGCCGCCACGACCCTCCGGCCGGCGCCTGCCGGCCGGAGGATCGCGGCGTGCGCTCAGGGTGCGGTGGTGGTCAGCGAGGAGTTGGCGGTGTCGGTCGAGGCCCCGCCGACGACGACCGAGCGCCGCTTGGAGACGACGACCGCGCCGACGATGACCAGCACCGCCACCAGGGCGATGACCACCCGCAGGGTGGTGTTCTGGTCCTCGCCCACCGACATCCCCACCACCGCGGGTGCGATGAGCAGGGCCACCAGGTTCATGACCTTGAGGAGCGGGTTGATCGCCGGCCCCGCGGTGTCCTTGAAGGGGTCGCCGACGGTGTCGCCGATGACCGTGGCGGCGTGCGACTCGCTGCCCTTCCCGCCGTAGGCGCCGTCCTCGACCATCTTCTTGGCGTTGTCCCACGCGCCGCCGGAGTTGGCGAGGAAGACCGCCATCAGGGTGCCGGCCGCGATGGCGCCGACCAGGTAGGCGGCCAGCGGCCCGAACCCGAGGCCGAAACCGACCGCGACCGGGGCGAGGACGGCCAGGAGGCCCGGGGTCGCCAGCTCGCGGAGGGAGTCCTTGGTGCAGATGTCGACGACGGCGCTGTAGTCCGGGCGCTCGCTGTAGTCCATGATCCCGGGCCGGGTCCGGAACTGCTCCCGCACCTCGAAGACCACCCGGCCGGCCGCGCGGGAGACGGCACTGATCGCCAGCCCCGAGAAGAAGAACACCACCGCGGCACCGAGCACCGCACCGACCACGTTGTTCGGGTTGACCAGACTGAACGCGTTGCCGAGCGTGTCCCCCGCGTCCTCCAGGGCGGCCTCGATCTGGGCGTTGTACGAGCCGAACAGCGCGGTGGCGGCCAGCACCGCGGTCGCGATCGCGATCCCCTTGGTGATGGCCTTGGTGGTGTTGCCGACCGCGTCGAGGTCGGTCAGCACCCGGGCCCCGTCCTCGTCGATGTCGCCCGACATCTCGGCGATGCCCTGGGCGTTGTCGCTCACCGGGCCGAAGGTGTCCATGGAGACGATGACGCCGGCGGTGGTCAGCAGGCCGCAGCCGGCCAGGGCCACCGCGTACAGGGCGGCGCCGCCGCCCACCAGGAACGCCGCGTACACCGCGCCGCTGATGAGCAGCGCCGCGTAGACCGCCGACTCCAGGCCCAGCGAGATCCCGGACAGGATCACCGTGGCCGGGCCGGTCAGGGAGCTGCGGCCGACGTCCTGGACGGGCTTGCGCGACGTCTCGGTGAAGTAGCCGGTCAGCAGCTGGATGGCCGCGGCGAGCACGATGCCGACGAGCACCGCGATGAAGCCGAGCACCTGCGGGCTCACCACGCTGTCGGGGACGTCGGCCACGCTCGGCAGCACGGTGAACGCCGCCGCCGCCACCAGCACCAGGGAGACGACCGCCGAGGTGAAGAAGCCGCGGTTGATCGGCGCCAGCCCGTTGGCGTCGCCCTTCCCGGGGTTGCTGGCCAGGATCCCGACGATGGAGGCGATCACGCCGATCGCGGCGACCACCAGCGGGAAGACCATGCCCACGGCGCCGAAGAAGACCTGCCCGAGGATCAGTGCGGCGACGAGCGTGACGGCGTAGGACTCGAAGAGGTCGGCGGCCATGCCCGCGCAGTCACCGACGTTGTCGCCCACGTTGTCGGCGATGGTGGCCGCGTTGCGGGGGTCGTCCTCCGGGATGCCGGCCTCGACCTTGCCGACCAGGTCCGCCCCGACGTCGGCGGCCTTGGTGAAGATGCCGCCGCCGACACGCATGAACATGGCCAGCAGGGCGCCACCGAAGCCGAAGCCCTCGAGCACCACCGGCGCCGTCTCGTCGAACAGCAGCAGCGCCAGTGCGGCACCGAAGAGCCCGAGACCGACGGTGATCATCCCGCAGACGCCGCCCGTGCGGTACGCGATGCGGAAGGCCGGCCGGTACCCGCCGGTCCGGGCCGCCGCGGCCACGCGGACGTTGCCACGGGTCGCCAGCGTCATGCCGATGAACCCGACCAGCGCCGAGAACAGCGCACCGACCAGGAAGAACAGCGCGCGGCCGATCCGGGTGCCCCAGCCGCCGTCGTGTACGGGCAGGACGAGCAGCAGGAGGAACACGATGACCGCGAACACCGCGAGCGTGCGGAACTGCCGGCGCAGGTAGGCCGCTGCCCCCTCCTGCACCGCTCGCGCGATCTCGCGCATCGTCGTGGTGCCCTGGTCGGCTGCCATGACGGCGCGGACCAGATACGCGGCGAACGCGAGGGCGGCGATCGAGATGGCGAGGACGATCGTCACCAGGACGACGTCCCCGCCGGAGAGTGCACTGTCCGGCATCGTGTTTCCTCCCAAGCGGTCGGCTGCCCCCGGGGCTCGCGCTCCGGTCGGCGGAGGTCCCGTCCAGGCGTCCGGAGCCGTTCCGGACGCCTGGGCGCCGCGTGAGTGTAAGGGGAATCACACGCCGTACCGATAGCTCGACCGTGCGCTCTCGTCGGGCGGCGGGGGGTTGCCGGGAGGTGTGACAGTGGTGGGGTGACCACGCTCCACCCGGTCCGGTCGGCTCCCCCTCCCGGCACGGACCCCGGTCCAGGGGGGAGCATCCTGCCCGGCGCCGACCTGCTGGCGGCCGTGCTCGCCGGGACGCCGGAGGAGGAACAGCCGGTCACCCACGTCCACCGGCTGCCGGTGCGGGAGAGCAGCACCCGGTCCTGGCCGGAGTGGGTCGGCCCGGAGCTGCGGGAGAGGCTCGCGGCGCACGGCGTCGACACCCCGTACCGGCACCAGGTCGAGGCCGCCGAGCTCGCGCACGACGGCCGGCACGTGGTGGTGGCCACGGGCACGGCGTCGGGCAAGTCCCTGGCCTACCAGCTGCCGGCCCTGGCGCGGCTGGCCGAGGACCCCCGCGCCTGCGTCCTCTACCTGGCGCCGACCAAGGCGCTGGCTCGCGACCAGCTGGCGTCCGTCGCCGCGCTGGCCGACCCGTCGGTCCGCCCCGCTGCCTACGACGGCGACACCCCCATGGAGGAGCGGGAGTGGGTCCGGCGGCACTCGCGCTGGATCGTGACCAACCCCGACATGCTGCACCGCGGCGTCCTGCCGGCCCACCAGAAGTGGTCGAGCACCCTGCGCCGGCTGGCCTACGTGGTCGTCGACGAGTGCCACGCCTACCGGGGCGTCTTCGGCTCCCACGTCGGCCACGTGCTGCGCCGGCTCCGGCGGATCTGCCGCCGCTACGGCACCGAGCCGGTGTTCCTGCTCGCCTCGGCGACCGTCGCCGAGCCGGCCGCGGCCGCCACCCGCCTCGTCGGCGCCCCGGTGGCGGCGGTGACCGACGACGGCTCGCCGCGACCGGGCGCCACCTTCGCCCTCTGGGAACCGCCGCTCACCGAGCGGACCGGGGAGCACGGTGCGCCCCTGCGCCGCTCGGCGGCCGCGGACGCCGCCACGCTGCTGGCCGACCTGGTCGAGCGCGACGCCCGCACGCTGGCGTTCGTCCGCTCCCGCCGCAGCGCGGAGTCCGTGGCCGAGCAGGCCCGCCGGGTGCTGTTGGACCGGGGCCGGGGCGACCTCGCCCGCCGGGTGGACTCCTACCGGGGCGGCTACCTCCCGGAGGAGCGGCGCGAGCTGGAGCGCGCGCTGTCGGCCGGCGAGCTGCTCGGGGTGGCGACGACCAACGCCCTCGAGCTCGGCATCGACATCGCCGGCCTGGACGCGGTCGTGCTGGCCGGCTATCCGGGGACGCTGGCCTCGCTGTGGCAGCAGGCCGGCCGCGCGGGTCGGGCGCAACGGGAGTCGCTGGTCGTCTTCGTCGCGCGGGACGACCCGCTGGACCACTACCTCGCCCACCACCCGCGGGCGGTGTTCGGCCGCCCCGTCGAGGCGACGGTCACCGACCCGACGAACCCGTACGTGCTCGGCCCGCAGCTCTGCTGCGCCGCCGCGGAGCTCCCGCTGGCACCGGCCGACCTCGCCGACTTCGGCGGCCCGGCGGCCGAGGCGCGGGTCGAGGAGCTCGTCGCCGAGGGACTGCTGCGGCGGCGCCCCACCGGCTGGTACTGGGCCGGCCGGGGACGCCCGGACGTCGACATCCGGGGCAGCGGCCTCGAGCCGGTGACCATCATCGAGGGCGCCACCGGACGACTGCTGGGGACCGTCGACGGCGACGCCGCGCACGCCACCGTCCACACCGGCGCGCTCTACGTGCACCGCGGGGAGACCTACGTCGTCGACGAGTTCTGCGTCGAGGACGCCACCGCGGTGGTCCACGCCGAGAGCCCGGAGTGGACCACCGTCGCCCGAGACGTCACCGACCTGTCCGTCGTCTCCACCGACCGCTCGCGACGGCTGGGCGAGGTCGGGGCGCACACCGGCGTCGTGGACGTGACCAACCAGGTGGTGGCCTACCAGCGGCGGCGGCTCGGGACCGGCGAGGTGCTCGCGGAGTTCCCGCTCGACCTGCCGGCGCGCCAGCTGCGCACCCGCGCGGTGTGGCTGACGCTCGACGAGCGGGCGGTCGCCCGGGCCGAGGTGGACGACGTGGCGCTGCCCGGGTCGCTGCACGCCGCGGAGCACGCCGCCATCGGCATCCTGCCGCTGCTGGCCACCTGCGACCGCTGGGACCTCGGCGGGGTCTCCACGGCACTGCACCCGGACACCGGCGCGGCGACGATCGTCGTCTACGACGGTCATCCCGGCGGTGCCGGCTTCGCCGAGCGCGGCTTCGCCGTCCTCCGGCGCTGGCTGCAGGCCACCCGCGCGACCGTGGCGAGCTGCGAGTGCGAGAGCGGCTGCCCGTCCTGCGTCCAGTCGCCCAAGTGCGGCAACGGCAACGACCCGCTCGACAAGGCCGGCGCGGTCCGGGTGCTCGACGTCGTCCTCGACGAGCTCGCCGCCGCCGAGGACCGGGCCGGCGAGACGGACGAGGACGCCGACCGCCCGTCGCCGGAGGACCCACCGGGTGAGACCGTCCGCGCCTCGGCGGGCACGCCCGCGGCGGCTCCACCGCCCGAGGACGACCTCGTCTTCTGAGTCACGGCAGGCGCGGCGGCCGGCGCCACCGGACCGGCCCGGGCCCGACCGGCGGCGCGACCGACCCCGAGGGGTCCGAGGCCGACGGGCACCTCGACGACGACCTCGACGACCGCCCCGGGGCCCACGCTGCAGCCGACGAGGACGGCCCCGTTCGCCGCGGCGACCCGGCCGGCCGACGTGCAGGCCCCCGGGTCTCCCACCACCGCGCGTTCGGCCGCGGCGAGGGCCGTGAGGTCGGCGGCCGACGTGGCCCGGTGCCGCGCGACCACGGCCGTGCCGACCAGGACGGCGGCGACGCCGACCGCGGCGAGGACCCCGGAGAGGGCGACCACCCAGACGGTCGCGGAGCCGCGCTCGTCGGCCAACCGCGGCCCGGCGCTCACCCGCCCTCCCCGGCGGCGGAGCCCCCGACCACGCCGCCGACCTCGCCCGGCTCCCGCTGGGCCATGGCCGAGGCGTGCACGCGGACCCGCAGCGGCACGGGCCCGAGCGGGGCGACCTCGGCGGTGACGGTCACGACGACCGTGGCACCGGTCGCGGCCACCGCGACCGACGCCCCGTCGGGCGCCGCCCGCCCGGCGACGGCATGGACGAACGCGGACTCCTCTCCCCGGGCGGCGGCGCGGGCGCCCTCGCGGGCCGCGTCGACGCACCGGAGCTGGGCCCCGACGACGGTGACGGCAGCGACCGCGCCGGCGAGGACCAGCAGGAGGACGGGGAGGACGACGGCGGTCTCGGCCGTGACCATGCCGTCCTCCCGGCCGCCCCGCCGCCAGGTCGGCGCGGCACGGCGCCGCACCGGTCGGGCCCGCGGCATGGTCAGGAGAGCGTGGCCAGCGCGGAGGCGACCAGGTCGCCGAGCGCGTCCACGACCGAGCCGCCGGTGACGACGCGGTACAGCACCGCCGCGAAGGCGCAGGCGGCGACGGTGCCCACCGCGTACTCAGCGGTGCTCATGCCCGCCTCGCCGGTGGCCCGCACGCGGGCCCACCGCGCCCGGAGCGACCCGCCTGCCGACGGGCCGCCCTGCTCGGCGCCCGCCGGCTCCGACGCGGACGCCAGCTCCGGGGCGGTCGCCGGCCCGTTGCCGGCCGGCGGGTCCAGTTGGGGGATCGGGGTGCTGCTCACGGGTGCCTCCTCGTCCGGGCCCGCGGTTCGGGGCCGTCGTCCTCGACCCTCGTGGCGGCCGGGGCGGGATCCCATGGCGCAGCGGCATCTGTGGACGGCGCGGCCGGCTGTGGACGGCCCGGTCTCACCCGAGGACGTCGGCGGCGATGCCGAGGACGAGCGGCACGACCCCGAGGCAGAGGAAGGCGGGCAGGAAGCAGGCCCCGAGCGGCGCCAGCACCCACACACCGGCGCGGCGGACGGCGGCGTCGGCACGGCCACGCGCCTCCGCCCGCAGGTCGGCCGCGAGCGCCTGCACCGCGGGCACCACGGCGGAGCCGGACTCCCCCGCCCGGACCATCACCCGGCCCAGCCCCGCCAGCTCGGCCGGGACGTCCGCCCAGGCCCGCGACGGTGCGGCACCCATCCGGGAGAGGCCGGCCACCGCGGCCAGCGCGGGCCCCGGCGCGTCGGGGAGGACGGCGGCGACCGCGGCGAGGGCACCGCCGACGGGCAGGCCCGCGGCCAGGCAGACGGCCAGCAGGTCACAGGCCATCGGCAGGTCGGCGGCCGACCCGTCCGCCCCGCCCCCGATCCGGCGGCGCAGCAGGCGCTCACCGCCGACGGTTCCCGCGACCGCGACCGCGGCCCCCGGGAGCCCGCCGACCAGCAGCCCCGCGGAGACCCCGACCGCGCCGGCCAGCAACCACCGGCGACGCGGACCGGCGTCCCCACCGGCGCGGCCGGCGTCGTCAGGATCCCGGGCGGACAGGGCGCGCACCCGTCGCCGGAGCAGCGTCCGCCGCTCCGGCCACACCAGCGCGGCCGCCGCGACGAGGAGCAGGGCGGCGGGCCCGGTCACGGCAGGGCCCGGCGGACCAGCCGGGCCGACCACGCGACACCGGCGACCTCCAGCGCCACCCCGGCCACGAGCAGCACCTGTCCGGTCCCCGTCGTGGTGAGCACGCGCCACGGGTCGGCGCCGATCCCCCCGCCCATCGCCAGCCCGAGGAGCGGGAGCGCGGCCAGGAGGACCGTGCTGGCGCGGGCTCCCGCGGTGGCCGACCGGAGGTCCAGCCGCTGGCGGTGGCGGGCGCGCAGGTCGTCCTCCACCGCGCCCACGACGGCGGCCAGGGAGCACCCGGTGCGCTCGCTGAGCAACGTCGCGGCCGACACCCGGTCCAGCGCCTGCGCCAGCAGACCGGTCCGCGGCGGGCTCGCCGCAGCCGCGGAGGCCGGCGCCCGCACCGCCCGTGCCAGCGCCCGCCCGCTGTCGACGTCGGCACAGGCGGCCACGGCGGCCGCGGTCGCGCCCTCCAGCGGGCGTCCGCTGCGCAGCTCCGCGCCGAGGGCGCCCAGGGCCTCGGTGAGCGCCGCCAGGCGCGCCTCCTCACGGATCGTCTCCCGCCGGCGCTGTTCGGCGCGCGCGGCCAGCGCCGCCACCGCGCCGGCGAGGACCGCCACCACCGGGGTGCTGAGCAGCAGGCCCGCCGCGGTGGCCGCGACCCCGCCCAGCACGGGGAGCGGGAGCGCCGGCCGGGAGCGGAGCCACCCGGTCCCGCCCCGCGGCTTCCCGCGCACCTCCCGCCGGACCCGGCGGGCGGTGCCGCGCCCCGGCCACGTCGCCAGGGCGGCGCCCAGGAGCAGCAGGGCGGGGGTCATCCGGACCACCCGTCCGGCTCGAGCAGCGCCGCGAGCCGCGCGGCACCCGGGCACGGACCGCCGTCGACGCGCCAGCCGGCCTCGACGACGACCAGCTCCCCCGCGCGACGGACGACGCCGATCTCCTCGACCCGCCGGCCGGACGGCGCCCGGCGCACGTGCACGACGACGGCCAGCGCCGCCGCGGCCTGGCTGTGGACGGCCAGCCGGTCGAGCCCCGCCGCCACCCCGAGGGCCTCGAGCCGGGCCGGCACCTCGGCCGGCCGGTTCGCGTGCAGGGTGCCGCAGCCGCCGTCGTGTCCGGTGTTGAGCGCGGCGAGCAGGTCGGTGACCTCGGCACCGCGCACCTCCCCGACGACGAGGCGGTCCGGGCGCATCCGCAAGGCCTGCCGCACCAGGTCGCGCAGGGTCACCTCCCCCACCGACTCGACGTTGGGCGGCCGGGTGGTCAGGCGCACGACGTGCGGGTGGGCGGGTGCCAGCTCCGGGGCGTCCTCGCACACCACCAGCCGCTCGCCCGGTGGGACCAGGCCGAGCAGCGCCGACAGCAGCGTCGTCTTGCCCGAGCCGGTGCCCCCGGTCACGAGGAAGGCGTGCCGCCGGGCGACCAGGGCGCGCAGGAGTGCCTCGGACCCGCCGGGGAGGGTCCCGCGCCCGACCAGGTCGGGGATCGACAGCGACGCGCGGCGCAGGACCCGCAGGGACAGGCAGGTGCCGGTGCCGGAGACCGGCGGCAGCACCGCGTGCAGCCTCGTCCCGTCGGGCAGGCCGGCGTCGACCCACGGTGCGGCGTCGTCCAGCCTCCGGCCCGCAGCGCCCGCCAGCCGCACGGCCAGCCGGCGGACGGCGGCCTCGTCGGGGAACCGGACGTCGCTGCGCTCCAGGCCGCGTCCGCGGTCGACCCAGACCTCCTCGGGCCCGTTGACCAGCACGTCGCTGACCCCGGGCGCCCGCAGCAGCGGCTCGAGCGGCCCCGCCCCGGCGAGCTCGTCGACGGCCTCACGGACCGCGCGCAGCACGTCGTCGTCCCCGAGCAGTCCCCCGGACTCCTCCCGCACGAGAGCGGCGACCGCGGCCCTCGTCGGCGCACCGGGCTCCAGGGCGAGGCGGGCCCGGACGCGGTCGACCAGCGGCGGGCCGCTCACGCCGCCCTCCCCGCCGGCCGGGCGGCCGCGGCCAGCACCCGGCGGGCCACCGCTCCCAATGGCGACCGGGCGCCCACCGCCGGCGGCTCGCCGCGCTCGCCACGGGCAGCGGCGCCGCGGTCGTGACCGAGCTCCGCGAGCACCGGCCGGCCCACCACGTCGGCGACCTCGTCGGGCGACAGCCCGCCGGCCGTCCGGCGGACGACCAGCTGCGCCGCCGCCCACGGCGCGGGCCGGCCGTCGGGTCCGGCGGTGACCAGGAGCCGGGCGGCCGACGCCGCCCGCAGTCGGCCGGCCACGACGAGCACCGCCAGGTCCGCCTCGGCCAGCACCACCTCGGCGAGCTCCGGCCCGGCCGTCCGGGGCAGGTCGACCACGACCGGCCAGCCGCCGGCCCGCGCGGCCTCGACGACGGCCTGCAGCGCCTCGGCGGGGACGTCGGCGGGCGCCCCGCGGGACGGCGCCAGGACCGAGACGCCGGAGACCTCGGGCAGGGCCGCCATCAGCGCGTCGCCGGCGACGCGGCCCCGCAGGCCGGCCAGCTCGGGCCAGCGCAGCCCCTCGGTGTGCTCGGCGCCGAGGACCAGGTCCAGCCCGGCGCCCCACCCGTCGGCGTCCACCAGCAGGGCGCCGCCGCCCGGGGCGGCGCTGAGCGCCACGGCCGCGGCCACCGTGCTGGCGCCCGCGCCCCCACAGCTGCTGCCCACCACGAGCAGGGAGCCGCGCTCGACCGGGGAGCGCAGTGCCGCGGCGACCCGGGACAGCAGCCAGGCCTCGTCGTCGGGCAGCACGGCCACGCGTTCGGCGCCGAGCTCCACCGCCGCCGCCCAGGCACCGGCCGGCGGCTCGCCGGGAGCGATCACCACGACGCCGGGCCGGCGGGGCAGGCCGCGGACCGGGGCGGTGGTCAGGACGTCGGCACCGAGCAGGACCAGCGGTGCCTCCCGGTGCGCCCGGCGCAGCCCCGAGCCACCGGAGGCGACCACCGGCTCGGCGCCGGCGGCGGCCAGCAGGCGGAGGAGGTCGTCGAGGAGCTCCTCGTCGGCGGCCACGACGAGCGGGCGGGGCGGGAGGGACCGGGGGGATGCCACGGACCGAGCCCACTGCGGTCGCGGCGGTGACGCGAGGGGCGCACGGGATCTGTGGATGACCCGATGGGGTGTGGAGGGACGGCGATGCCCGTTCCGGTGGGCCTGTCGACCTACAGTCGTGAACCGTGACCCGCGCAGCGGCGTTCTTCGACCTGGACAAGACCGTCATAGCCAAGTCCAGCACCTTGGCCTTCGGCCGTCCGTTCTTCCAGGGCGGGCTGATCAACCGGCGGGCCGTCCTCAAGGGCGCCTACGCCCAGTTCGTCTTCTCCCTGGCCGGCGCCGACGCGCAGCAGATGGAGCGCATGCGGGCGCAGATCACCCAGATGTGCACCGGATGGGACGTCGCGACCGTGCACGAGATCGTCCGGGAGACGCTGCACGACATCGTCGACCCGCTCGTCTACGCCGAGGCCGCAGACCTGATCGAGGAGCACCGGGCGGCGGGCCGGGAGATCGTCATCGTCTCCAGCAGCGGCGCGGAGATGGTGGAGCCGATCGGTGAGATGCTCGGCGCCGACCGGGTGGTCGCGACCCGCATGGTGACCGTGGACGGGCACTACACCGGGGAGATCGACTTCTACGCCTACGGGGAGAACAAGGCGGTCGCGGTCCGGGAGGTGGCGGCCGAGAACGGCTACGACCTGGCCGACTGCTACGCCTACAGCGACTCCGTCACCGACCTGCCGATGCTGTCGGAGGTCGGCCACCCCACGGCCGTCAACCCCGACCGGGCGCTGCGCCGGGCCGCGGCCGAGCGGGGCTGGCCGGTCCTGGAGTTCACCCGGCCGGTGTCCATGCGCTCCCGCTTCGCGGTGCCGACGACCCCGGTCGTGACCGGCGCGGCCATGGGCGTGGGTGCCGCCGTGGTCGGGCTGGCCTGGTACGCCCGCCGGCGCGCCCTGCGCGAGGCCGGCCTCAGCCCGTCCGCGCCGGTCCCGGGGAAGCGCCGCCGCCGCGGGGCCTGACCCCGCCGGACGCTCAGCCCCGCAGCAGGCTCTCGCAGATCGCCAGGCCCTCCCGCGCGCCGAGCTCGGTGGCCCGGCAGCAGTGCACCAGCCAGGCCGCGACGCCCTCCGGCGCGCCGGTGGCGTACCCGGCCAGCGCCGCGGCGTACGCCTCGCGGCCGAGCTCCACGAACCCGACCTCGGGCACCGAGACGGCCTTGGGGTCCAGTCCACGCGCGATGCCGGTGAGCCGCCCGGCCGCCCGGGCGACGATCCCGTCGGCCACGCCGAACGGCGCGAGGGCGGCCAGCTCACCGTGGACCAGCGCCGCGAGGACCACCGCGGGCACCTCTGTCCCCCCGGCGACCAGGGCGGACAACCCGCCGAGCCGCGGGGCGGCGTGCGGTCCCGGGCGGCCGAGGGCGGCCCGGTCGGTGAGGTCGGCGGCGGCCAGCACGTGCAGCCGGGCGAGCACCTGCCCGGGGGCCCGGGACCAGGTGTCGACCATCGACCCCAGGGCCAGGGAGCTGCGCAGCGCCCCCTGCACGACCGGGTCGCCCACCTGCCCGGCCCGGAGGTCGGCCAGCGGCACGTCGACCCCCTCGAGGGCGGCGGAGGCGCGGGCGCCCCGCAGCGCGGACTCCGAGCTCACGCCGGCGGACTCCCGCCGCAGCACCCGGTGGGTCAGCAGCCGGTCGATGCCCGCGCGGGCCGCGTCGGCGGCGTCCCGCACGCCGGGCAGGTCGAGCAGCGGCCCCAGCGGGTCACGACGGGCAGCGCCCGCCCGGCCCGTGTCGGGACGGCCGGCACCGGGCCGGACGGGGATGGTCACCTGGACGACGGTACGAGGGCCGGCCCGGTGACCGGCGGCACGCTGGCTACCCTGCCTCCCACCATGGCCCGGCCGCTGACCCTGCTCCTCGTGCGCCACGGCCAGAGCGCGTGGAACGCCGCGGGCCTGATGCAGGGGCAGACGGCGCACGTGCCGCTGACCGAACTCGGGCACGCCCAGGCGTCGGCCGCCGCCGGGGAGTTGCGCGCGCTGCGGCCGGGCGCCCTCGTCTCCAGCGACCTGCGGCGCGCGGTCCAGACCGCGGAGCACTGCGCCCGGGCCACGGGACTGCCGTTCACCACGACCGCTGCGCTGCGCGAGCAGGGCTACGGGAGCCTGGAGGGGCGCCCGTCGCGGGAGCTGTGGGACGTCGTCGACTGGACCGACCCGCACTGGGCCGCCGACGGCGGGGAGAGCCTCGCGGAGCTGCACGGCCGGGTCGCGGCCTACCTCGGCGCCCTGTGCGCCGAGCCGCCGGCGGACGTCGTCGCGCTGGTCACGCACGGCGACACCATCCGGGCGGCGCAGGCGGTCGCCGCGGGTCTCGGCCCCGGCGCCCTGCCGGCGCTCACCCCGCACAACGGCAGCGTGACCCGCCTCGAGGTGGACCTGTGAGCAGGTGCCGCGCCGCCGGCGCCGTCCCGGCGCTCCGGTGAGGTGGACGGGGCCGCTGGAGGCCGCCGCCGTGCTCACCGTGCTGCCGGTCCCGGCGCGGGCGGCGGCGGGGACCCGGGGCGTGCTGCCCTGGGCGCCGCTGGTCGGGCTGGTCCTCGGCGGCGTCGCGACCGGTGTCGCCGTGGCCGGTACCCGCCTCGTCGGGCCGCTGGTGGGCGCGGTCCTGGGCGTGGCGACCCTGGCGGCGCTCACCCGGGGCCTGCACCTGGACGGGCTGGCCGACACCGCCGACGGGTTGGGTCCGCTGCGGGGCCGGGAGCGGGCCCTGGAGGTGATGCGCCAGGGCGACGTCGGCCCGTTCGGCGTCGCGACGCTGCTGCTGGTGGTCCTGCTGCAGGTGTCGTGCGCCGCGGTGCTGCTCGCGGACGCCGATGGCTGGGCGGGGCTCTGGGCCGCGGTGCTCGCCGCGCGGCTGGCGATGACCCGCACCGGGTTGCCGCGCGTCGCGGTCGCGGAGGGCTCCACGCTGGGGCGGGCGGTCGCCGGCACCGTGTCCCGGCGCTGGTGGACCGGGTGCCTGCTGGCGGCGGTCGCGCTGGCCCTCGGAGCGGCGGGCGGGGACTGGCGGCTCGCCGGTCAGCTCGTCGGCAGCGCCGCGGCGGGCCTCGTCGCGGCCGAGCTCCTCCTGCGCCGGGCGCGCACCCGGTTGGGTGGCGTCACCGGCGACGTCATGGGGGCGGTGGGCGAGACGGCGGCCGCGGTGACCCTGCTGGTGGCCGCGGCCGCCGTCCCCTGACCGTCAGCGGCGGCGGAGCAGGCCGCTGAGCATGCCGCCGAGGCCGGAGGCGGTCGTGGCCGGGCGCCCGCGCCCGGTGGTCCGCGCCGTCGTCCGGCTGAACCCGCGGCCGGTCGACGCCCGTCCGGCCGCGCCCCGGCCGGTCGTCGCGCGACCGGTGGAGCGCGCCATCCCGCGCCCGCTGGTGCGGCCACCGCGAGCGGCGGTGCGTGCAGTGTTCTCTGCCGTGCCCATCAGTCGTCCGAGGATGCTCATGAGGTCCGGGTACCCGTCCTGGCCGCGTCGATGCACGGCCCCGAGGACCAGCTCAGCGCGGCGGGTCGCCGTCGTCCGGCTCAGCCCGGCGGTGCCGACGAGCGGCGCACGACGAGCCCGGCCGGCAACGCGGTGACCGCGTCGGGACGCTCCCCGCGGAGCAGTGCCAGGAGCGCCCCCGCGGCCACCTCGCCCTTGCGCCGGTGCGGCTGCGCGACCGAGGTGAGCCCGAGCCGGCCGGCCGGCTCGGCGTCGTCGAACCCGATGACCGTGAGGTCCTCGGGCACCCGCAGCCCCAGGCGGGCCGCCGTCCGGAGCGCCCCCTCCGCCAGCCGGTCGCTGAGGCAGATCAGCGCGGTCGGCCGGGGCGTGCGGGCCAGGACCGCGGCCGCCCCCGCCTCCCCCTCCGCCACCGTGCTGTCGGTCCCCTCGGCGACCGGCACGCCCGCCCAGTCGATCCCGGCCGACTCCGCCGCGGCCCGGTAGCCGGCCAGCCGGTCGCGGGTCACCGCGTAGGTCGCCGCCTCCTGGGCCGGGACGTCGACCAGGCGCCGCTCGGCGGCCCGGGTCAGGCCGAAGCCGACGACACCGAGCCGCCGGTGGCCCAGCTCGAGCACGTGCCGCGCCGCCTCCGCGGCCGCGGCGCGGTCGTCCACGCCGACCCACGGGATGGGGCCGGGTCCCAGCGCGGCCAGCCGGGAGGGCCGCGGCTGGTCGATCACCGCCAGCGGCAGCCGGCGCGCGGCCGCGGCGGCGAGCACCGGGTCGTCGTCGGCCAGCGAGCAGGCCACCAGCCCGTCGACGAGCGCACCGCCCACCGCCGCGGCCGCGCGGGCGACGTCGACCGATCCGGGCACCAGCAGCAGCCCCAGGC
The DNA here is from genome assembly GCF_048569675.1 of Geodermatophilus sp. CPCC 206100. Classification (NCBI taxonomy): domain Bacteria; kingdom Bacillati; phylum Actinomycetota; class Actinomycetes; order Geodermatophilales; family Geodermatophilaceae; genus Geodermatophilus; species Geodermatophilus sp. CPCC 206100. Next base: position 90,869 of record NZ_JAQISV010000015.1, on the reverse strand, counting down.
CCGCGGGCTCGGCGACGGCCGTGGCACCGGTCAGCACCGCCACCGCCACCGGGTCGGCGAAGGCGTAGGACAGCCCGTTGTCGTACGCGAACCCGAGGGCGCCGGCCCGTCCCCGCCGCAGCCCCGCGGCGAGCGGGTCCGGCCCGGCGTAGCCCAGCCGCTCCGCGGTGTCCAGCACCCGGTCCCGCAGCGCCGGCGACAGCTGGTCGGGCCGGCTGAACGCGTTGGACACCGTCTTGGCCGAGATCCCCAGCTCCGCGGCGACCTCGCGGAGGGTGATCCGTCGCGCGGGTCCCAGGGACATGCCACCATGGTGCTTCTTCATCGATGAAGAAGCACCGTCAGGGGGTTCCGCGTGGACACGCAGACCGGGCCGAGGTCAGGGGGCGCGACCGCCGCCGTCGCCACGCTCGCCGCCGTCCAGTTCGTCGACGTCCTCGGCGGCACCGTCGTCATCACCGCCCTGCCGGCCGTGCTGGCCGACCTCGACGCGCCCCCCTCGGCCGCCGGGCCCGTGGTCACCGGCTACGCGGTCTTCTTCGGGGCGCTGCTCCTCCTGGGTGCGCGGCTCGGCGACCGGTTCGGCCACCGGCGGGTGCTGGCGACGGGTGTGACGCTCTTCGGCGTCGCGTCGGTCCTGGCCGCCCTCGCCCCGGCCGCGCCGGTGCTGGTGGCCGCGCGCTGCCTGCTGGGCGCGGCCGCCGCCGTGTCCGTCCCCCCGGCCCTGCGCCTGCTCACGGCGGCGACCGAGGACGAGGACGCCCGCCGCCGGGCCCTGGCGGTCTGGAGCGCGGCGGGGGCAGCGGCCGGTGCCACCGGCTTCCTGCTGGGCGGGGTCCTGAGCGACCTCACCGGCTGGCGCAGCCTCTTCTGGCTCAACGTGCCGCTGGCCGCGGGCCTGCTGGTCGCCGTCTCCCGATGGGTCCCCGACCCGCCCCGGGTGCGCAGCGGCCGGCTCGACCTGCGCGGAGCGGCGCTCCTCGCCGCCGGTGTGGCGGCGCTCGTGCTCGGCGCCTCGGTCCTGGAGCAGGCCGGCAGCCGTGGGCGGGGGGCGCTGCTGGTCCTCGCCGGCGCGGCGCTGCTCGCGGCCTTCGCCCGGGCCCAGCGCCGGGCCGCCGACCCGCTGCTGCCGCCGGCGGCGGCCCGGCTGCGCCGACTGCGCACCGGCGCGGCCACGGCCTTCCTCAACACCGCCACGACCAGCTCGGCAGCGACGCTGGCGACCCTCCACCTGCAGGAGGAGCGGGGGTTCGGCCCCACGGCGACCGGTGCGCTGCTGCTGCCGTTCAGCCTGTGCGTGGTCCTCGGCGCCACCGCCGCGGCCCCGGCCCTGCGCCGGCTCGGTCCGCGGACGGTGGCCGGACTGGGGCTGGCGGCCATCGGCGGCGGGAACGCCGTCCTGCTCGCCGCCGAGACCTCACCGGCCTGGATCGGCGCCGGGATGGCGGTGGCGGGCGCGGGCATCGGGCTGTCCTCGGTGGCCTCGACGGCGATGGGCACCGACGTCCCCGAGGCGCTGCAGGGCGCCGCCTCCGGCGTGCTCAACACCGCCGCCCAGCTGGGCACGGCCCTCGGCGTGGCCGCCGTGCTCCTGGTCGCCCGCGCGACGGCGGGCAGCGACCTGCCGCTCGCGGGCACGGCGCTGGGCTGGGCGGCGGCGGCGGCCGGTGCGGCCACCGCCGCCGTCGTCCTGCTCGGGCGCGTTCCACGCCGGGGTGACCGCTGAGGCGGTGTCAGTCGGCGCCGAGCGCGTCGGCCATCCGGTGGTGCGGCACCGCCTCACCGGCCCGGCTCTGCCGTTCCAGCGTGCGGGCCAGCGCCCGGCGGGCCCACCCGTTGGCCGGCGCCCTCTCGACCAGCCGGCCCAGGGCCTCCTCGGCGCGACCGAGCTGCGCGGAGCCGAAGTAGGCGCGGGCGAGCAGCTCGAGGGCCGCCTCGTTGTCCGGCTCCGCCTCGACGACGGGCACCAGGACGCGGGCCGCCTCGATCGGCTGCCCCATGGAGAGGAACAGGTCGGCGCGCAGGAACTCCGAGTGCAGGTCGATCTCGAACGGACGGCTCATGGCGACCAGAACGGCGCCGGGGCCCCCGGGCTTCCCCGGCGGGCGCGGCGCGGCGGACCGACCGCATCCGGGCGGCGCCGCAGCGCGGAAGGGAGGAGTACCAGCCCCCACACCGGGAGGTCCTCCCATGGCCCTGCTCCACCGCAGCTCGCACCGGACGCCGCAGCCCCCCGCCGACCCCGGACACCGCGTGCTGGCCGTGCACCGGCTGGGCGCCGTCGCCGTCGCCCTGGTCATCGCCACCTTCGGCGTGCTCGGTCTCGCCGGCGGGCTGGACTTCTTCTCCACGGAGGGCGAGCGGGTCCTGGGCCTGTCGTCCAACGGCCTGCTGTCCACGATCTCGCTGGTCACCGCGGCCGTGCTCCTCGCCGCGGCCGTCCGCGGGCCCCGGATCGCCTCCACGGTGATGATCGTCGTCGGGGTGCTGTTCCTCGTGTCCGCGCTGGCGAACCTCGCCGTCCTGCGGACGTCGCTCAACGTCCTGGCCTTCGAGTTCGCCAACGTCGTCTTCTCGATCGTCGCCGGGCTGGTCCTCCTCCTCCTCGGCGCGTACGGCCGGCTCAGCGGCAACCTGCCACCCGACAGCCCCTACGCCCGCGCGGAGGACGACGCCGTCGACGAGCCCCTCGACGAGCGGCCGGCCACCCCGGCCGAGGCGGCTGCGGAGCTCGCCATGCGCGACGCCGAGGTGGCCGTCGTGCAGCGCACCGCCACCGGGGACCAGCGCCGCCGGGTCGAGGCCATGGCGCGGGTGCGCACGCGGGTCGAGCGGCGGCAGGTGTGGATGTCCTTCGACGGCCCACCCGCCTGAGCGGCAGCCGCGGCCGGGGTCCCGGCCCCCCATGGCTTCCGTGGGCGAGAAGTCGCGCGTGACACTCAGTGCCACGGTTTGGCAGCATGGCGCGGGACGTGGCGCGCGTCACCGGCAGGACCGGGGCGCCGCCGGTGGACAGCGACAGGCGCGGAGGACCGCATGGCGAGCACCAAGGACTGGTTCGAGACCGTCGAGGAGGCCCAGCACCGGGCGAAGAAGCGGCTACCCCGGTCGGTCTACCTGGCGCTGGTCGCCGGCACCGAGAAGGGCCTGACCGCCGGCGACAACGTGCAGGCCTTCGACGAGATCACCTGGCGGCCGCACGTGGCCGACCTGCCCGCCAAGCGCGAGACGGCGACGACGGTCATGGGCCAGGAGGTCTCCATGCCGGTGCTGATCTCGCCGACCGGCGTCCAGGCCGTGCACCCCGACGGGGAGGTCGCCGTCGCCCGGGCCGCCGCCGCCGAGGACGTCGCCATGGGGCTGTCGTCCTTCGCCAGCAAGCCGGTCGAGGAGTGCGGCGCCGCGCACTCGAAGCTGTTCTTCCAGATGTACTGGGTCGGCTCCCGCGAGACGATCCTTGCCCGCGCCGAGCGGGCCCGCGCCGCCGGCGCCAAGGGCCTGATCATGACGCTGGACTGGTCGTTCGCCTCTCGCCGCGACTGGGGCAGCCCGCCGATCCCCGAGAAGATCGACGTGAAGAACGCGCTGAAGTTCGCGCCCGAGGTGCTGCGCAAGCCGCGCTGGCTGGCCACCTACCTGCGCACCGGCGCGATCCCCGAGCTCAGCGTGCCCAACCTGGCCCTCGCCGGGCAGGAGCCGCCGAACTTCTTCGGCGCCTACGGCGAGTGGATGGGCACCGCCCTGCCCCGCTGGGAGGACGTCGCCTGGCTGCGCGAGCAGTGGGGCGGGCCGTTCATGCTCAAGGGCATCACCCGCCCCGACGACGCCCGCCGCGCGGTGGACGCCGGCGTCAGCGCCATCTCCGTCTCCACCCACGGCGGCAACAACCTCGACAGCACGCCCGGCGCGATCCGGTCGCTGCCGGCGGTCGTCGACGCCGTCGGCGACCAGGTCGAGGTGCTGATGGACGGCGGGGTCCGCCGCGGCGCCGACGTCGTCAAGGCGATGGCGCTGGGCGCCAAGGCCGTCATGATCGGCCGGGCCTACCTGTGGGGCATGGCCGCGAACGGCGAGCGCGGCGTGCAGAACGTGCTGTCGATCATCCGGCAGGGCATCGACGAGGCGCTGCTGGGCCTGGGGAGGTCCTCCGTGCACGACCTGACCCGCGAGGACGTCGTCCTGCCCGCGGGCTTCACGCGCAGCTGAGCGGCCCGACCCGCCGCGCCGGGGGAATGCGGTCGCGGCGGGAGGGCTTGCTGGCTGTCGTGCCCTCCCGCCGCGTTCCCCGCGGGGTCTCCTTCTGGACCGCCGCCGCCCTGCTCGTGCTGGTGCTGGGCGCCGCCGGGGTCCCCTCTCCGCTCTACCGCGTGTACCAGGAGGAGTTCGGGTTCTCCCCCGGCGTCCTGACGACCATCTTCGGGATCTACGCGTTCGCCCTGCTGGCCACGCTCCTGGTGGCCGGCGCGCTCTCCGACCACGTGGGCCGGCGGCCGGTGCTGGTCGCCGGCCTGCTGCTGCAGGCGGCCGCCAGCTCGCTGTTCCTGGCCGCCGACGGCGTCGGGTGGCTGCTGGCGGCCCGGGTCGTGCAGGGCCTGTCGGTGGGCACGCTGACCGGGGCGCTGGGTGCCACCCTGCTGGACTTCCAGCGCGCCGACCGGCCGAAGGGCGCCCTGCTCAACGGCGCCGCCCCCGGCCTCGGGCTGGCTCTGGGCGCGGTGAGCGCGGGCCTGGCCGTCGACGTCGTCCCGGAGCCGACGACGTGGGTGTTCGGCGCGATGACGGTCCTCTTCGCCGGAGCCGCGCTGCTCGTGCTGGTCCTGCTGCCGGAGTCCTCCCCCCGGGTGCCCGGTGCGCTGGCGTCGCTGCGCCCGCGGGTGCACGTCCCGGCCGCCCAGCGCGGGGCCTTCCTCGTCGCGCTGCCCTGCGTCTTCGCGCTGTGGGCGCTCGGCGGCCTCTACCTGTCACTCGGCCCCTCGATGGCTGCCGACGTCTTCGGCATCGAGGACCACCTGGTCGGCAGCCTGGTGCTCGGCGCGGTCAACGGCACCAGCGTGGTCGGCTCGATCGCCCTCTCGCGGGCGGCTCCGCACACGGCGATGTTGACCGGCTGCCTCGTCTTCGCCACCGGGGTCTGCGGCACCGTCGCCTCGCTCGTCCTCGGCAGCACGGTGCTCTTCTTCGCCTCCGCGGCCGTCTCCGGGTTCGGATTCGGTGCCGCCTTCCTCGGCGCCATCGCCACGGTGACCCGTGGCGTGCAGCCGGGTGAGCGCGGCGGCCTGCTGTCCAGCGTCTTCGTCGTCGGCTACCTGGGGTTCAGCGTCCCGGCCATCGCGGCGGGCCTCGCCGTCGGCGAGTTCGGCCTGCAGCCGGTCGCCGAGGTGTACGGCGCCGCCGTGGTCGCGCTGGCGCTGGTCGCGGTCGCCGGGCTGCTCCGCCGGCGCCGCGCCGCCCGCCTCGGGACGCCGGCGGAGCAGGCCGAGCCCGTCGCCGCCTGAGAGCACACCCGTCGAGCGGCCCGATCGGGCCGTCAGCCGAGGTCCCGCGACAGCGCCGTCCGCACCTCCGCGGGGGTGGCCACCACCACGGCTGCACCGGCGTCCTCGAGCTCGTCGACCTCGGCCGGGCCCCAGCCGGCGCCGATGCACGGCAGCCCGTGCGCCGCGGCGCCCAGGACGTCCTGCGCCCGGTCGCCGACCAGCACCGGGTCGCGACCGTCGGGGTGGGCGGCCAGCGCGGCGGCGACCACCTGGTCCTTGTGCCGGACGGCGCCGTCCAGGGTCGCGCCGTGGACGCTCGCGAACGCGGGCAGCAGCCCGGTGTGCGCCAGCACCCGCAGGGCGAACGGCTCCGGCTTGCTGGTGGCCACCGCCAGGGTCCCGCCGTCGGCGCGCAGCGCGGCCAGCAGCTCCGGGACGCCGTCGTGGACGGTGACGTCGAGCAGCGCCCCGGCGGTGTAGTGCGCCCGGTAGGCGGCCACCGCCCGCGGGACGTCGGCGGGCGGGACGCCGAGGACCAGCGCGAACCCGTCCTGCAGCGGCGGGCCGATCATCCCGCGCAGCTGGGCGGGCGTCGGCGGTGCCAGGCCGAGCTCGGCGGCCGCGTGCCGCACGGAGGCATGGATGCCCGGCGCGGAGTCGACCAGCGTGCCGTCGAGGTCGAACAGCACCAACCGGTTCACAGCGAACCCCCAGGCCCGGGGGCTGGTGCACCTCCCACGAGGGTGCTGCAATCTTCAAGCAGTACCCCGACCCCGACCCCGACCCCGCCCGACCGGAGGACCCCGATGACACGGACCCGCGACGCCGCTGTCGCCCCCCAGACGTCGACCATCCGGCTGGCGCAGGCCACGGCCGTGCTGTCGGTGCTCGTGCTGCTGTGGCAGTTCTTCTCCGCCGGACAGCTGGTCAGCGGCGAGGACGCGCTCACCGGCCACGGCGCCGGGGCGATCGCCCTCCACGTGAGCACCGGCCTCCTCCTGGTGGCGACGGGGCTGCACGCCCGGCGGACCCGGCTGTGGTGGCCCGCCGCACTGGCCGCGGTCGTCTTCGTGCTCACCTTCGTGCAGGCCGCGCTGGGCAGCGCCGGCAACATCATCGCGCACGTGCCGGTGGCGCTGATCGTGACCGTCGGCATCGTGTGGCTGACCGCCTGGGCGTTCTGGCCCCCCTCCGCCTGACTCACGCCGGCAGTTCGCCTCCGGGGCCGGCCGCCTCGGCCAGCAGCCGCTCGCGCTGGTCCTCCGGCAGCCGGTCCACGTAGACGGTGCCGTCGAGGTGGTCGACCTCGTGCTGCAGGCAGCGCGCGGCCATGCCGGTCGCCTCGATCGACACCGGCTGCCCCGCCGCGTCCACGCCGTCCACCCGGGCGCGGAAGGCCCGCGGCAGCTCGGCGTACGGGCCGGGCACCGACAGGCAGCCCTCCTCGGTGACCTCCTCGGCCGGCTCGCCCTCGCGCGGCTCGAGGACGGTCAGCTCGGGGTTGACCACGTAGCCCACGACGTCCTCCCCCGCAGCGTCGGGGCAGTCGATGACGAAGACGCGCGCGTCGACGCCGATCTGATTGGCCGCCAGGCCCACCCCGTCGGCGGCCTCCATCGAGGCGAACATGTCGAGGACGAGGCGCCGCAGGTCCTTGCCGAACTCGGTCACCGGCGCGCACGACCGGTGCAGCACCGGATCGGTCCCGTAGGTGACGATCGGCCGGGCTGTGCCGGAGTACCGGCCGGGCAGGCGCATGTCGGCCGATCCTAGGGATGCCGCGTCGCGGCGCCCGGCCGAGGGACGCCGCGACGGGTGCGGTCAGCGCGCCGGCGAGGCCCGCCGGGCGCCCCGGACCGCCGGGCGCCGCCGCGGCACCACCCGCGCCGGCCGTGCGCGGTCCGGTCCGCGGTGCAGGGCGCCGCGCGGCGCGGACAGGACGGGGAAGCCGGACGGGTCGGTCCGCAGGCGACTGGCCGGCGGGTCCGCCGGGCCACGGCCGCCGCGGACGGCGAGGACGAGGGTGGTCACCGACAGGGCGACCACTCCGAGCAGGACGAGCAGGACGACGACACCACCTGAGGTCATGTGGAGAGAGTGGCACCATCCGGACTGGTGAGAATGGGTCCACTGCGGCATGGTGGACCGCATGCCACCTCGGCTCGACCAGTCCATTTCGGCGCAGGAGCTGGCCACCCTCGTCGGCCCGGTCGAGGCCGTGCCGGGCCCGCGCTACGCGGCGCTGGCCCGGCGGATCCGTGAGCTGGTCACGACCGGCGCGCTGCCCAGCGGCAGCCGGCTGCCCGCCGAGCGGGAGTTCGCCGCGGCGCTGGGCGCCAGCCGGGTCACGGTCGCCTCGGCCTACCGGCTGCTGCGGGCCGAGGGGTTCGCCGTCACCCGGCACGGCTCGGGGACGGTCACCGAGCTGCCGGCCGCCAGCAGTGCGTGGCGGGCGCCGACCACCGACCCGGCCCAGCTCGACCTCGCCCACGCCGCGCCCGAGGCCGTGCCCGAGGTGCTCGACGCCTACCAGCAGGCCCTGGCCGCGCTGCCCGCCCACGTCTCCGGCCACGGGTACGCGCCCAGCGGGCTGCCGGAGCTGCGCACGGCGATCGCCGACCGGTTCACCGCCCGGGGCCTGCCCACCGACCCCGACCAGGTCGTCGTCACGGCCGGGACCGGTGACGCCACCGCGATCGTGTTCCAGACGCTGCTGCAGCCCGGCGACCGCGTGCTCGTGGAGCACCCGACCTATCCCGGGGCGCTGGGCATGGTCGACGCCGCGGGCGGCCGCTGCGTGCCCGCGCCGGTCGACGCCGCCGACCCCGACGCCCTGGTCGGTGCGGCCGCACTGGTCGCCCGCCAGAGCAGTCCGCGGATGGCGTTCCTCATGCCGGACTTCTCCAACCCGTCCGGCGCCCGGCTCTCCGCGGCCGGCCGGCGGCGGCTGTCGGCCACCCTGTGGCAGCACGGCGTCCTGGCCGTCGTCGACGAGGTCACCGCCGAGCTGCACCTGGACGACGGCCCGCTCCCGCCGTTCGCCGCCGGCCTCCCGGACGCCGCCACCGTCACCGTCGGCGGGTTGTCCAAGGTCGTCTGGGGCGGGCTGCGGATCGGGTGGCTGCGCACCGACGCGGCACTCGCCGCGCAGGTGGGCGCCGCGCTCGGCCGGCGGCAGCTGTCGGTGGGGGTGGTCGACCAGCTGGCGGCCACCGCCCTCCTCCGCCGCCTCGACGCCGTCCTGGAGGAGCGCCGGCGGACGCTGCGGGAACGCCGGGAGGTGCTGCTGGAGGAGGTGGCGCGCGTGCTCCCCGACTGGCACGCGCCCCGGCCGGCCGGCGGGCTGTCGGTGTGGTGCCGGCTCCCACCGGGCACCAGCTCGGCCGCCGTGGTCGCGGCCGCGGCCCCGCACGGGCTGCTCCTGGCCGAGGGCCGGGCGTTCGGGACGGGGCACGCCTTCGACGACTGCCTGCGGCTGCCGTTCACCCTGCCCCCCGACCGGCTGCGGACGGCGGTGCGCCTGCTGGCCGAGGTGACCGCGGGGCTGCCCGCCCGCGCCGCCGCCCACACCGGCCCGGCCCGCCCCGCGACGGTGGTCTGACCCGACCGCTGGGGGGTGCCGACCGGGGACAGCGCGTGGCGACGCGACGCGGCCCGCAGTCACCCGGTCGCTGGGCGTGCGCCCCCGCCGAGAACGACGTACGGTCCGCACATCGGAGTGCCGGCGGATGCCGTCGGCGTCCCGCGGTGGTCGAACACACGGCCGGCGAACCCCCACCGGGTGCACCCGGAGACTCCCGTGGAGTCGAGATGACAGCGTCACCTTCCCCCATCCTCGCCCGCCCGGCACCGGCCAGTGGTCGCACGGCGGCGTCGCCCGCGTCCCGGCCGGTCCCGGCCGTGCGCCGACTGGCCGGGCGCTACCGGTACGACCGGCGCGTCGGCACGTGGGCCTGGTCCCCGGAGATGACCGCGCTGCTCGGGCACGCGCGGGGCGGCGCCCAGCCCTGCACCGAGCTGCTCGTGCGCTCCCTGCACGCCGGCGACCGCACGCGGGCGCTCGAGGCGATCGCGACCGCGTGCACCAGCGGGCTGCCCTTCTCCCTGCGCGTGCGGCTGTGCAACCGGGCCGGGATGGAGCGCACCGCCGTCCTGATCGGGGAGCCGGAGGTGGACCCGGGCGGGACGGTCAGCGCCCTGGAGGGCCTGCTCGTCGAGGTGCCGCCCGAGACGCACCGCCCGGGGACGACCCCGGGTCAGGACGACGGCGACCGCGTGCACGCCCTGGAGACCGAGGTGGCGCAGCTGCGCACCGCGATGAGCAGCCGGGCGGCGATCGAGCAGGCCAAGGGGATCCTCATGCTGCTCACCGGCTGCGGCGACCAGGTGGCCTTCGAGACGCTCGCGCACATCTCGAGCAACTGCCACCGCAAGGTGCGCGACGTCGCGGTGGCGATCGCGGAGTCGGCCTGCGGACGGGCGCCGCTGCCCGACGACGTCCGCGGGATGATCCGGGACATCTGCCCACCCGCCCCCCGCATGCACTGAGCGGCCCGGGTCCGCCGGGGGTCCGCGCGCCTCGGGCGGGTGCACGGGAGAATGCCGCTGACGTCGGCGGCCGCCGGCGGACCCCGCTCCGAGAGGGGAAGCGCGGCGTGCTCTACCTCGTCGTCCGGTTCCTGCTGCGCCCGTTGTTCCGGATCGTGCTGCGGATGCACGTCGCGGGTCGGCAGAACGTGCCGGCCACCGGCCCGGTCATCCTGGCCAGCAACCACCTGTCGTTCATCGACAGCATGGTGATCCCCCTCTCGGCGCCGCGCCGCGTGCACTACCTCGCCAAGGCGGAGTACTTCACCGGCCGCGGCATCGGGGGCTGGCTGACGAAGACGCTGTTCACCGCGCTGGGTGCCATGCCGGTGGAACGCCAGACGCACCGGGCCGCGCAGGAGGCCCTCGACACCGCGCTGGGCGTGCTGCGGCAGGACGAGGGCTTCGGCATCTACCCGGAGGGCACCCGCTCGCGCGACGGCCGGCTGGCCCGCGGCAAGACCGGGGTCGCCTGGCTGGCCCTGACCGCCGACTGCCCGGTCGTCCCGGTCGCCGTCGCCGGCACCGACCGGGTCCAGCCGGTGGACTCGCGCTGGCCGCGCCCGCACCGGGTGTCGGTCACCTTCGGCCCGCCGCTCACCTTCCCCGAGCACCGCGGCATGGCGGGCAACGGCCGGGCCCGGCGCGCCGTCACCGACCAGATCATGGAGGCGATCGCCGAGCTCTCGGGCCAGGAGAAGGCCGACTGGGGGAAGCCCCGCGAGACCGTCTGAGCGCGGTCAGGAGGTCAGCCGCGCCCGGACGTCGTCCGGCCACGGGGTGGGCCGGCCGTCGGAGGAGCACACGTACGTCGTCCGGACCACGCAGCACACCTGCTCGCCCACGCGGACGGTGAACCGGGCGGTGACGCTGGTGCGGCCCACCCGCTCGGTTTCGGCGTCCACGGTCACGGTGTCCCCCCACCGCGCCGGCGCCGACCACTCCAGCGTGCTGGCCTTGACCAGCGGGTCGATGCGCCGCTCGGTCAGCTCCGCCCAGGACAGGCCCGCCGACGCCCACCAGCCGTTGGAGGCCTCGTCGGCCCACGTGAGGTAGTGGGCGTTGAACACGACGCCCTGCTGGTCGCACTCGACGTACCGGACCGGGGAACTCCACTGTGCGGGCACGGGGGACGACGGTAGTTACGGTTCCCCCATGGACGACGTGCTGGCCCGGTACCGCAGCCCCTCCCAACTGGTGCAGGACAAGGTGATCGACCACCTCGACCGGCACTGCCGGGCCTTCATCGCGCTCTCGCCCTTCGCGACGCTCGCGACGGCCGACGCCGAGGGCTGGCCGGACGTCTCCCCGCGCGGCGGGGACCCCGGCTTCGTGCACGTCCTCGACGAGCACCACCTCGCCCTGCCCGACCGGCCCGGCAACAACCGCGTCGACAGCCTGGCCAACCTGGCCGGCAACCCGCGGGCCGCCCTGCTGTTCCTCGTGCCGGGCATCGAGGAGACGCTGCGGGTCTACGGCACGACGGCACTGGCCGATCCGGACGACCTCGACGTGGACCTGACCGAGTTCGGGCGCGCGCCGCGCTCGGTGCTCGTGGTGACCGTGACCCGGGCCTACTTCCAGTGCGCCAAGTCGGTCATGCGGTCGGGGCTGTGGGACCCGGAGCGGCGGGTCGAGCGCTCGGTCTTCGCCCCGATGCGCGAGGTGTTCGCCGATCACTGCCGGCTCACCACCCCGCTGCCCGACGACGCGGTCATGCGCACGGAGCTGGCCAAGGAGCTCTGAGACCGTCGGTGGCCGCCCCTAGGGTGCGGCCCCATGGCGACCGACGTGCAGATCGTGATCGACAGCGCCGACCCGCACCAGCAGGCCGACTGGTGGGCGGAGGCGCTCGGCTGGGAGGTCGAGGCGCAGGACGAGGCCTTCATCCGCCGGATGGTCGAGTCGGGTGCCGCCACGGAGGCCGACACGACCACGCACCGGGGCGCGCTCGTGTGGCGGTCGGGGGCGGCCCTGGTCTCCCCCGACGCGGGCCGCCCGCGGGTGCTGTTCCAGGCCGTGCCGGAGCCCAAGACGGTCAAGAACCGGCTGCACCTGGACCTGCACGTCGGCGCCGAGCGGCGCGACGACGAGGTCGCCCGCCTGATCACCATGGGCGCGACGGAGCTCTACCGGGAGTCGCAGGGGCCGTTCACGTGGGCGACGCTGCGCGATCCGGAGGGCAACGAGTTCTGCGTGGCCTGAGGGGACCCGGGCCGGGCGGCGGGCCTCAGCTCGCGGGCAGGTCCCGGGCGAGCTTGCGGTAGGCGACGGTGCGTTCGGCCACGGCCCGGCGGCGGTCCTGCTTGCTCCGACGTCCGGTGCCGAGGTAGCGCGCGTCCTCCACGAGCTGGAACGCGGCGAGGACGCTGGCCTTCACCTCCCGGGCACGCGGTGGTGCGGGCGGGACCGGCTCGGCCGAGGTCATGGGAGACCCCCCTCTCCCGGGGAGACCACCTCTGACCGCCCCGTTCTCACATCCTGCCCCCGTCTCGGCAGTTCGAACCGCCCTCGTGACCAATTGGTACCTGTGTGTCACATGTGACACACGAGGTCTCCGCGGCCGGTCCCGGACGCCGTTCCGTACGGTGCCGTCATGGCTGGGAGTGGGTTCGGACGGCGCCTGCCCGGGTTGCTGCGCGCCGCGCTGCGGGCGGTCGCCGCACCGGCGCCCCGGCGCGCCGCACGGAGGTCGGCACGGCCGGTGGACCCGGCCGGCGGGGCGGACCGGACGGCGCCCGGCCCTGCGGGCGTGCACGACCTCGCGGGCGGCCTGGCCGGCGCCGACCTGACCTACCGCCCGCGCGCGGACGGCTCTCCCGACCCGGGCGAGGTCGTGTGGGCCTGGGTGCCGTTCGACGAGGGGGACGGCCGGGGCAAGGACCGGCCGGTGCTGGTCCTCGGCCGCCGCGGTGCCGACCTGGTCGGGCTGATGCTGTCCAGCCAGGACCACGACCGGGACGCCGCCGACGAGGCCCGCCACGGCCGCGTCTGGATGGACGTCGGGACCGGCGCGTGGGACGCGCGGGGCCGGCCGAGCGAGGTGCGCCTGGACCGGCTGCTCGTCCTGCCGCCGGGCGCCGCCCGCCGCGAGGGCGCCGCACTGGACCGCCGCCGCTTCGACGCGGTGGTCGCCGCCGTCCGCGGGCAGCACGGCCACTGACGGCGGCGGCCGGGCCGGCCCGTCGCGGAACCCGCCCGCGGGCCCGCCGGCTCAGGCCGGCAGCGCGTGCAGCCGGCGCTTCGCGACCGCGATCGGGACCTGCGCCACCACCGCGGGGACCACCCACCACACCGGCGACCCGGTGCCGGCCACCAGGGCGCCGGTCAGCAGGGCCGCGTAGGAGCCGCCGAGCAGGTGCGGCTGGAGCGTCCGCCAGGTCCGCCACCCGCGCCGCCGGGCGAGCGCGCCCGCCACGGCCAGCCCCTGGGTGAGGACGGCGACCGCGCACAACCAGGCCAGCCCGGGGACGGCGACCGCGAGGGCCGCACCGCTGAGGGCGACGCCGGCGACGGCGACCTGGTAACCCGCGGCCATCCCGGCGCCGCCGCGGTGCCGCCACCGGGCCAGCAGCCATCCCGGACCGAGCACGAGCCCCGCCGTCCCGGCGAGGACGTGCAGGGCGAGCAGCGCGTCAGGCACGGCGGGCGCTCCGGGAGGTCGTCACCCGACGACCGTGGCACCGGGCCGCGGCGCTCGGCAGTGCCGCCCGTCACCGACCGGCGGTGACGGCTGTCAGGACCCCTCGGCGACCGGCCCCTCGGCGACCGGCTCCTCGCGCGCGGTGCAGCGGGGCCGCACGGTGTAGACGCCGGCCGAGCCGCTCAGCGTCGTGAGGTCGTAGCGGTGCACCACCTTGGGCCCGCCGTGGAGGTGCACGTGGGTGATCGTCGGCAGCGGCTCACCGTGCCGCGCCTCGCGGATCTCCACCCGCCCGTCCAGCGGACCGCCCACGAACAGCAGGACGGCGTCCTGCGTCCCGGCGTCGGTACCGGTCATCTCCTCGGACAGCTCCCTCACCTCCCTCGCACCCCGGGCCAGGGTAGGCGCGCGCGCCGGCCGGCGGCGTCCGGCGAGGGGGTGCTCAGGCCGACGCCCGCGACCGGGAGCCCAGCTCGGCCCGCACGATCGGGGCGACCTCCGTGCCCAGCAGCTCGATGGACCGGAGCACCTCGCGGTGCGGCGCGGCGCCCAGCGAGGACTGCACCAGGAAGCGGTCGTGCCCGAACACCTCGTGCTGGAAGAGGATCTTCTCGGCCACCTGCTGCGGGCTGCCGACGACGACCGCGCCGTGCAGGCCGGCCAGCGCGTCGAAGTCGGGGCGGGTCATGGGCCCCCAGCCGCGCTCGCGGCCCAGCTGGGTCATCACCTCGGCGTAGGTCTCGTAGAAGCTGTCGGCGGCGGCCTGCGAGGTGTCGGCGACGAAGCCGTGCGAGTTGATCGACACGGGGAGCGGGCCGTGCCCGTACTGCTCGGCGGCCCGGCGGTGCAGCTGGGCGAGCGGCGCGAACCGGGCCGGCTCGCCGCCGATGATCGCCAGCGCCAGCGGCAGGCCGAGCGCGCCGGCGCGCACCACCGACTGCGGGTTGCCCCCGACCGCCACCCACACCGGCAGCGGGTCCTGCACCGGGCGCGGGAACACCGGCTGGTCGGCCAGCGCCGCGCGGTGTCGGCCCGACCAGGTCACCCGCGGGGCGTCGCGCAGTTGCAGCAGCAGGTCCAGCTTCTCGGCGAACAGCTCGTCGTAGTCGTCGAGGTCGTGGCCGAAGAGGGGGAAGGACTCGATGAACGAGCCGCGCCCGGCCATCACCTCGGCCCGGCCGTGGGAGAGCAGGTCGACCGTCGCGTACTGCTGGAACACCCGCACCGGGTCCTCGGAGGACAGCACCGTGACGGCGCTGGTCAGCCGGATGCGCGACGTCCGGACGGCGGCCGCGGCGAGCACGGTGGCCGGCGAGCTCACCGCGTAGTCGCGCCGGTGGTGCTCCCCGACGCCGAAGACGTCCAGGCCCACCTGGTCGGCGAGCTCGACCTCCTCCAGCAGGTGGGCCAGCCGCTGCTCGGGGCTGATCGTCGTCCCGGTGCGCGGGTCCCGGAGGACGTCGCCGAACGTGTAGACCCCGAGCTCCACTGCCACTCCCTGCCGTCGTCGGTCGAGCGGTCAACCGCCCTGCGGGACCCCGGATTCCCCACCGGCGCCGCGCAGCCACCGGGCCAGCAGCGGCGCGGCCAGCAGCATGACGAACAGCCGGAGCACCTGGACCGCGAGCACGAAGGTGGCGTCGGCGCCGCCGTCCTGAGCCGTGGCCAGGACGGCGTACAGCCCGCCGGGGGTGGTGGCGAGGTAGGCGTCGAGAGGGCTGGCCTCCGTCGTGACGGTCAGGACCACCCCGAGCCCGGCGCAGCCGGCGATCACCCCCAGGATGACGACCAGCGCCAGGGGCAGCGCTCGCCCGATGGTGCGCAGGCTGTCGCGGGTGAAGTTGAGCCCCACCATCAGGCCGATCAGCAGGAACGCCGCCACCTCCAGCAGCGCCGGGACCTCCGCACCTCGCGAGAGCCCGCTCAGGTCCAGGGCGGCCGCCACCAGCATCGGGCCGAGCAGCGCCGGCACCGGGATCCGCAGCAGCCGTGCCAGCGGGACGCCGGCCAGCAGGCAGGCGGCGGAGAACGCCAGGCCGGCCGGCCAGCCGGGGCCGCCGTCGTCGACCACCGGGCCGCCGGACCCGGGCTCGGCGCCGAACAGTGCCGTCGCGGCCACCGGCATGAGCACGACGATGATCAGCACCCGCAGGTACTGGAGGACCGCGACCATCCGGTCGTCTGCGCCCAGCTCCTGGGACATCGCGGTGATGCCCGAGGCGCCGCCGGCGATCATGGCGAAGGCGCCGGTCACCGGGCTGATCCCGGGCTGCAACCGCATGAGCAGCCCCGCGACGATGGTCAGCAGCAGCGTGCCGACGGTGACGGAGAGGACCGGGAGCCAGTCCCGGCCGATCGCGGCGAGCGTCTCCACGTCGACCAGGGCGCCGATGGACACCCCGATCAGCCCCTGGGCGGCGACCGTCCCCTGGCGCGGGACGACGAGCCGCCGGCGGCCGGCCAGGCCGCGCACCAGGCCGGCGATCAGCCCGGCGAACAGCGAGGGCGAAGGCAGGTCGACGGCGTCGAGGAGCACCGTGAGGGCCACGGCTGCGGCGACCACGAGCGCCGCGTCGGCCACTCGACCGGATCGCCCCGCAGCGCACACGGCGCACCACTCTGCCGGTCGCCGCACCCGGGCCCGGGAGCGGGTGCCCGGGCTCTCTCAGGCGCCGGTGATCCGGCGCAGCTCGGCCACGTGCGCGTCGAAGGCGGCCCGGCCGGCGTCGGTGAGCGCGAGGCTGGTGCGCAGCCGGGCGGCCCGGGTGGCCTTGCGCACCCTCACGTAGCCCGCCTCCTCCAGCTGCCGCACGTGCTTGGAGAGGACCGAGTCGCTGACCCCGACCTCCTCGCGCACGGCGGCGAAGTCCATCGTGTCGACGACCGCCAGCACGCCGCAGATCTGCAGCCGCGGCGGCGGGTGGATGACCGCGTCGAACCGGGGGGCGACGGTGGTCACACCCCGCTCCGCAGCTCGGCGACGTACAGCCGGGTCCACCAGCGGCTGGTGAGGGCGACCCCCACGCCGGCGACGATCCCGGCGACCACCATCGCGCCGCGGATCTCGAGCAGGTACTCCGCCAGCGCGCCGCCGGCCAGGGCCGCTCCGTAGAGCACCGCGAACGCCGCGACCGCCTTCTGCGGCGCTCCGCCGCGCTTCCCGCTCAGCCAGACACCCGTGCGCCGCTTGTAGACGCCGACCAGCAGGAGCGACCCCACGGCGAGGAGGGCGAGCCCGCCCATGATCCACCAGACGCTGCGCGTGGTGTACGAGCTGATGAACACGGCCATCAGCACCCCCAGCGAGACGTCGTACCACCACGGCTGGACCACCCGGTCGGCGAGCGCGGCGCGGGAGCCGGCGAGGGCGGCCAGGTCGGCGGCGGCGGCGGCGCGGTCGGAGACCTCGTGGCTTTCCATGTCGGAAAGCATGCTCGTCACTTTCCGATGCGTCAAGTCACTCGTGCGGGGTGTCGTGCCGGTGCCGCACCGGCCTGCGATCCTGGTCTCGCCCGCTTCCCGCGCCACCGCCGTCGCGGCTCGTGCCCTCCCCGAGGAGATCCGCTGAGCACCGACCCGACCCGCCGCCCCGGCGCGGAGCGCCCGTGAACGCCACCCCGGTCGACCCGGCCAGCGGAGTGGTCTACCCGGTGGGCCTGCGCCTGCTCGGCCGCCGGGTCGTCGTCGTCGGCGGCGGCCAGGTCGCCCACCGCCGCGTCGCCGGGCTGCTGGAGGCCCGGGCCCGGGTGACCGTGGTCAGCCCGCAGGTGACGCCGGCCCTCGAGGCGCTCGTCGAGCCGGGGTCGGTGACCTGGGTGCGGCGCCGCTACGCGGACGGGGACCTGGCCGACGCCTGGTACGCGGTGGCGGCGACCGACGACCCCGCGGTCAACGCCACGGTCGCGGCCGAGGCCGAGCGGAACCGCGTCTTCTGCGCCCGCGCCGACGACCGGTCGGCGTCCAGCGCCTGGACCCCCGCCGTCGGGCGCCTCGGGGACCTCGTCGTCGGCGTGCACGGGGGCGGGGACCCGCAGCGGTCGGTCGGCGTCCGCGACGCGGTCGTCGCCGGGCTCACCGACGGCACCATCCGCGACACCGCGGGGCGGGCGCCCGCGGGCGGCTCCCGGGGCAGCGTCGTCCTGGTCGGCGGCGGGCCGGGCGACCCCGGCCTGGTCACCGTCCGCGGCCAGCAGGCGGTGGCCCAGGCCGACGTCGTCATCGCCGACCACCTGGCGCCGCAGGGACTGCTGGCGTCCCTGCCGCCCGAGGTCGAGGTCATCGACGCCGCCAAGCTCCCGCGGGGGCGGTCCATGGCGCAGGAGCAGATCATCGCCCTGTTGGTCGAGCACGCCCGCGCCGGACGGCGGGTGGTCCGGCTCAAGGGCGGGGACCCGTTCGTCTTCGGCCGGGGGATGGAGGAGGTCGAGGCGTGCGCCGCCGCGGGCATCCCGGTGGAGGTGGTCCCCGGGGTGACCAGCGCGATCGGCGTCCCGGCGCTGGCCGGCATCCCCGTCACGCACCGCGGCCTCACCCACGAGTTCACCGTCGTCTCGGGCCACCTCCCCCCGGGGCACCCGTCGTCGCTGGTCGACTGGGTCGCGCTCGCGCGGCTGACCGGGACGCTCGTCGTCCTCATGGGCGTGGAGACGGCGCCGGCGATCGCCGAGGCGCTGGTCCGGCACGGCCGGGACGCCGGGACGCCGGTCGCCGTCGTCGCCGACGGCGCGAGCCCGTCCCAGCGGACGGTGCGCACCACCCTGGGTGGACTGGCGCAGGCCCTGGCCGACGAGGGCATCCGGCCCCCGGCGGTCTGGGTGGTCGGCGAGGTCGTGCGGCTCGGGACGACTGTCAGCCGCTGAGCGCCCGCAGTTCCCGCACCGCGGCGGCCGGGTCGTCGGCGAAGAACGCGACGCGGGCCACCGGTCGCGGCTGCCCGGGGACCTGCACCGGCGGGTCGAACCGCAGCTCCACGTTGGTCTCCCCCAGCACGGAGAGCGCCAGCCGGTCCCCCTCCAGGACGACGTTCCGGCGGTGCTGCGCGTCGACCGCGCGCCGCGCCCCGACCAGACCCTGCAGCGGGACGACCGTCGACCGGAAGTGCCCGAAGCGCAGCACCAGGTCCGCGCCGCGGAGCAGGTGCGGGTGCTGGCGCAGGGTGAGCCCGAAGCCGACGGCCCACACCAGCGCGTAGACGCCGAGGACGAACAGCGCCCACCGCACCGCCGGCCACGGCAGCAGCAGGTGGACGACGCCGAGCTCCACGGCGCCGATCGCGACCATGCCGCCGACCACGACGCCGAAGCGTCCCGCGTAGGGCAGCGCGACCGCGCCCCCTGAGGCCGGCGCCCGCCCGCGCACCCCGTTCCGGAGCGCCCGAGCGATGCCGGCCTCGGACCGGACCACCGCGCCCACCGCCGACCGCAGCACCCTGCCTCCTTGAGCACTTGTACGTCTGATGTAGTAGTTCTACTATCTCGGAAGCGCGAGCGCTACGAGGAGGCAGCGATGGAGACGGACGTGGACCCCGGCCCGGTCGTACAGGTGCGGGGCCTGCGGATGACCTACGGCACGCACGAGGTCCTCGCCGGCGTCGACTTCGACGTGCACCGCGGTGAGGTCGTGTGCCTGCTGGGGCCCAACGGCGCGGGCAAGACGACGACGATCGAGGTCCTGGAGGGCTTCCGGCTGCGCTCCGCGGGCGAGGTGCGGGTGCTCGGCACCGACCCGGCGCGGGCCGGCGACGAGTGGCGGGCCCGGGTCGGCGTCGTCCTGCAGTCCTGGCGCGACCACGCGCGGTGGACGCCGCGGCGGCTGCTCACCCAGCTCGGCGGCTACTACCGGCCCTACTCGACGCCGGAGCAGCCGCGGCCCTACGACGTCGACTGGCTGCTGGAGACGGTGGGCCTGGCCGAGGACGCCGACCGCAAGATCGCCACGCTCTCGGGCGGGCGGCGGCGCCGGCTGGACGTCGCCGTCGGCATCATCGGCCGCCCGGAGCTGCTGTTCCTCGACGAACCCACCGCCGGGTTCGACCCGCAGGCCCGGCGCGACTTCCACGACCTGGTCCACCGGCTGTCCGACCTGGAGGGCACCAGCATCCTCCTGACGACGCACGACCTGGCCGAGGCCGAGCGCCTGGCCGACCGCATCCTCATCCTCGCCGGCGGCCGCATCGTGGCCGACGGCAGCGCCGCGGAGCTGACCCGGCAGGTGGCCGGCACCAGCGAGGTGCGGTGGACCTGCCGGGGCGAGCGCTTCGTGCACGCCACCGACGACGCGACGCCGTTCGTCCGGCAGCTGTTCGAGCAGCACGGCGACGAGGTCGCCGACCTCGAGGTGCACCGCGCCAGCCTCGAGGACACCTACATCGCCATGGTCGCCCGGCAGGAGTCCGGCACCCGGCCCGAGCTCGTGGAGGTCACCCCGTGAGCGGCAGCACCGCCTACGCCGTCCGGCTCGGCGCCCGCCGGGGCTGGACCGAGTTCCTGCTCAGCCTGCGCAGCGCGCAGGACCAGGGCTTCTACCTGTTCATGGGCGTGGCCACGCTCGTGTACCTGTGGTTCAACCGCGACAGCGAGGTCGAGGGGACGACGCTGCTCTACCCGTCGGTCGCGCTGCCGAGCATCCTCGCCGCACTGGTCGCCTTCGGCGTCGTCATCGGCCCGGCGTTCGCCCTCGCGATGGAGCGGGAGGACGGCACGCTGCTGCGGCACAAGGCACTGCCGCACGGCATGGAGGGGTACGTCACCGGCCAGGTCGTCTTCCACTCCCTCGGCCTGCTGCCGACGCTGCTGGTCATCCTCGTGCCCAGCGCCCTGCTGTTCGAGGACGTCATGCCGAGCGGGGTCGGCGGGTGGCTCACCGTCGCCTGGGTGCTCGCCCTGGGCCTGCTCGCCACGCTGCCGCTCGGGATCATCCTGGGCTCGGTCGTGCCCGGCACGCAGAAGGTCGGCACGTGGGGGATGCTGCCCGTCGTCGTGGTCACCGTGATCTCGGGGATCTTCTTCCCGGTGCAGGCGCTGTGGGGCTGGGTGCAGGCGGTCGCGCAGGTCTTCCCGACCTACTGGATCGGGCTGGGCATGCGCTCGGCGTTCCTGCCGGACGCGGCGGCCGCGGTCGAGCTCGGGGGTTCCTGGCGCACCGGCACGGTCGTGCTCGTGCTCGCCGCCTGGGCGGTCGCCGGCCTGCTCGTCACGCCGGTGGTGCTGCGGCGGATGGCCCGCCGCCAGTCCGGCTCGCAGGTCGCCGCGGCGCGCGATGCCGCCCTGCAGTGGGTCCATTGACCGGGGACCGCTCCGGGGACGCCGTCTACAACCGGATCGCGCTGCTGCGGGCCGAGCAGGGCGTGACCCGGCGGGAGCTGGCCGACGCCCTCGGCGTGCACTACCAGACGATCGGCTACCTGGAGCGCGGCGAGTACAACCCGAGCCTGCACCTCGCGCTGCGCATCGCGGAGTTCTTCCGGCTGCCCGTCGAGGTGGTGTTCTCGACGTCGCCGTTCCCCCGGATCAGCGACGCCGCGCGGTCGTCCTCCGAGGCCGGCTGAGAGGGGACCAGCTCCTGCTGGCTCCTGGCCCCTCTGCAGGGTCCCGCCGCGAGCTCGCGAGGGGTGGGGAGGACGGGGTCACCCTCGGCTCCTGGCCCCCTCCCGGGCACCGCCCCGAGCGGAGCGAGGGGTGGGGAGGAGGGGGTCCTTCCTCAGATGTTGGCGCCGTCCGCCGGTGGCTCCTCGGGCAGGGGCGCGGCGAAGCCCGCGCCGTCGGTGACCGGCGGCGTCATCCCCACCGTGTAGGCGGTCATCGACAGCGAGCCGTAGGCGTACCCGTCGACCAGCACGTCGGCCGTCGTGCCGGTGGCGCCGGCCATCCCGGCCAGGTACAGCAGCGGCAGGAAGTGGTCGGGCGTCGGGACGGCGAGGTCGAAGTCGCGGTGCCCGTCGAGCCGGGCCACCTCCGCGGGCTCCAGCTGCATGAACTCCTGCGCCTGCTCGTCGAACCGCCGCGCCCAGTCGAAGCCGGCATCGGGCAGGGCCCGGCTGACCCCGCCGAGGTTGTGGACGACGTTGCCGCTGGCGATGACCAGCACGCCGTCCTCGCGCAGCGGCGCCAGCGACGCCCCGAGCTGCAGGTGGTAGTCGAACCCCTTCAGCGCGTTGATCGACAGCTGAACGACGGGGATGTCGGCCTCCGGGAAGGCGTGCCGCAGCACCGACCAGGCCCCGTGGTCGATGCCCCAGCTGTCGAGGTCGGCGCCGACCCACGACGGGTGCACGACGTCGGCGACCTCCTGGTAGAGCCCCGGCAGCCCGGGGGCGTCGTAGCGGACCTCGAAGAGCTCCTGCGGGAAGCCGAAGAAGTCGTGGATGGTGCGCGGCCGGGGCATCGCCGTCACGGCGGTGGCGTGCACGTACCAGTGCGCGGAGACGACCAGGATCGCCCGGGGCCGCGGCACCGCCCGCCCGAAGGCGCGCCAGGCCTGCGTGTAGCGGTTCTCCTCCAGGGCGTTCATCGGGTTGCCGTGGCCGATGAACGCGGCGGGCATGACCGGCATGCGACCCTCCCCAGTGACGGCGACCGGCCGATCATCTCCCGCCCTCCCGGCCCGGGGCGAGAGCGGACGGCTACCCCGCGTTGGAGACCGGGGGCACCCGGCGCAGCGCCGGGGACAGCCAGCGCGCGCCGGGGCCGCCCTCGCCCGCGACGTCCCCGGGGTTGGACAGCCGGCAGCGGGTGAGCGACAGGCAGCCGCAGCCGATGCAGGACGACAGCCCGTCCCGCAGCTGCACCAGGGCCTCGATCTGCGCGTCGAGCCGGTCCCGCCAGCCCTGCGAGAGCCGCGCCCAGTCCCGCGCCGACGGGGTCCGGCCCTCGGGCAGGGTCGCGAGCGCCGTGCGGATCTCCGGCAGGGACAGCCCCACGTTCTGCGCGGCGCGGATGAAGGCCAGCCGGCGCAGCACGCTGCGCGGGAACCGGCGGGCACCGCCCCCGGTGCGGGACGCCGAGACCAGGCCCTGGGCCTCGTAGTAGCGCAGCGCGGACGCCGCCACCCCCGAGCGCTCGGCCACCTGGCCGATGGTCAGCAGGTCGGTCACGGGGCCTCCTCGAATGGCGTCTCCCTCGAGTGAACTCGAGCTCTTGACTTCAAGTCAACTAGAAGCCGCACGGTGACTCCATGACACCGACAGCACTGGTCACCGGAGCCTCCCGCGGCCTCGGGGGAGCCCTCACCGACGCGCTCGTCCGCCGCGGCTGGCGGGTGGTGGCCGACGCGCGCGACGCCGACCGGCTGGCGACCGCGGTCGCGGCCCTCCCCCGCCCCGACCTGGTCACCGCCGTCCCCGGCGACGTGGCCGGCCCCGCCCACCGGGCCGCGCTCGCCGCCGCCGTCGGCGACCGCCTCGACCTGCTGGTGGCCAACGCCAGCGACCTCGGCCCCACCCCGCTGCCCCGGCTCGCCGACCTGCCGGTGGCCGCGTTCGAACGGGTGCTCGCGGTCAACACCGTCGCGCCGCTGGCCCTGCTGCAGCTGGTGCTGCCGGCGCTGGAACGGGCCGGGGGCCGGGTGCTCCTGGTCAGCAGCGACGCCGCCGTCGAGGCCTATCCCGGCTGGGGCGGCTACGGCGCCAGCAAGGCGGCGCTGGACCAGCTGGCCGCCGTCCTCGCCGTCGAGCTGCCCGCTCTGCGGATCCACGCCGTCGACCCGGGCGACATGGCCACCGACATGCACCGCGCCGCCGACCCCGACGCGACCGGGCTCCCGGATCCGCGGAGCGTCGTCCCGGCGCTGCTCCAGCTGGTGGACGGCGACCTGCCCAGCGGTCGCTACCGCGCGGCGGACCTGACGGTCGGTGCGGAGGCCGCCCGGTGAGCGCCGTCGCGATGGGCCGCGAGGCGGCCGCCCCTCCCGAGCGGCGCGGCCTGGCCCGCGACGGCGTCCGGCTCATGGCGGTGCGGCCGGACGGCATCGCGCACGCCGTCTTCCGCGATCTGCCCGACCTGCTGGAGCCGGGCGACCTGGTCGTGGTCAACACCTCGGCGACGCTGCCCGCGCGGCTCGACGTCCGCCGGGCCGACGGGACCCGCACGCCGCTGCACGTGTCCACCGCACTGGACGACGGCGACTGGGTGGTCGAGCTGCGCCGTCCGGACAACGACGGGCCCGACCGCGGGGTGGAGCCGGGCACCGAGGTCGACCTCCCCGGCGGCGTGCGGCTCCGGCTGCTGGCGGGCTTCCCCGACCCGGCTCAGGCCACCCGCCTGTGGCGGGCCCGGCCTGAGCCGTGGGTGCCGGCCGCCGCGCACCTGCTCCGGCACGGGACGCCGATCCGCTACGGGTACCTCAGCGCCGCCGTGCCGCTGTCGGACGCGCGGAACGTCTACGCCACCGAGCCGGGCAGCGCCGAGAACGCCAGCGCTGGGCGGCCGTTCACCGACCGGCTGCTGGTGCGGCTCATGAGCCGCGGGATCCCCGTCGCCCCCGTCGTGCTGCACGCCGGCGTCTCCAGCCCGGAGCTGCACGAGCCACCGGCACCCGAGCGGTTCCGCGTCCCGGAGGTCACCGCGCGGCTGGTCGCCGGCACCCGCGCGGCCGGGCGCCGGGTGGTGGCCGTCGGCACGACGGTCACGCGGGCCCTGGAGTCCGCGACCGGCGAGGACGGCACCACCCGCCCGGCCGAGGGCTGGACCGACCTGGTCCTCGGCCCCGACCGGCCGGCCCGCGTCGTCACCGGGCTGGTCACCGGGCTGCACGCCCCGGACGCCAGCCACCTGCTGCTCCTCGAGGCGGTGGCCGGGCGGGCGATGGTGGAGGACGCGTACGCCGCCGCGGTGGCCGAGGGCTACCTGTGGCACGAGTACGGCGACACGATGCTCTTCCTGCCGTAGGACGGCCCGCCCGGCGGGGTGCACGGGCGGGCTCCGGCGACGAAGCTGGGGGGAGCCGGATCGCGGACCAGGACGGCCCGCCCGTCCCGGCCCTGGACCGGGCGCGGCGCCCGGGATCCGGAGGAGCACATGCCAGGCACGTGGCTGATGGGCGCGCAGACGCAGGACGCCGACACCCGGGACGACGGAGCCGCCCGCGCCGTCCTGCTCGGCCTGCGGGCGGGGAGCGGGGACGCGGCCGACCCCCTCGACGAGCTGGAGCGGCTGGCCGACACCGACGGGGTCGAGGTCGTGGGCCGGCTGGTGCAGCCCCGCGACCGGCCCGACCCGGCGACCTACCTCGGCTCGGGGAAGGTGGCCGAGCTCGCGACCATGGTGGCCGACCGCGCCGCCGGCCTGGTCATCGCCGACGGCGACCTGTCCCCCACCCAGGTCCGCAACCTCGAGGAGCGGCTGGGGGCGCGGGTGGTGGACCGCACCGCGCTGATCCTCGACATCTTCGCCCAGCACGCCCGCAGCAGTGAGGGCAAGGCGCAGGTGGAGCTGGCCCAGCTGGCCTACCAGCTGCCCCGGCTCACCGGCCACGGCACGGAGATGTCCCGTGTCGGTGGTGGCCGGACGGCCGGCGGCGCGGGCACGGGTGTCCGCGGACCCGGCGAGATGCGGCTGGAGAGCCAGCGCCGGCACCTGCGCCGCCGGATCACCCTCCTGCGCCGGCAGGTGCAGCAGACCGCCCGCCGGCGCGAGCGGACCCGGCTGCGGCGCCGGCGCAACCAGGTCCCCTCGGTGGCACTGACCGGCTACACGAACGCCGGGAAGTCCGCGCTGATGAACCGCCTCGCCGGCGCCGACGTGCTGGTGCAGGACGCGCTGTTCGCGACCCTGGACCCCACGGTGCGCCGGACCCGCACGCCCGACGGCCGGCCGTACACGCTCACCGACACCGTCGGGTTCGTCCGCCACCTGCCGCACCAGCTGGTCGACGCCTTCCGCTCCACGCTCGAGGAGGTCGTGGACGCCGAGCTGGTCCTGCACGTCGTCGACGCCTCGGCGCCCGACGCGATGGCTCAGGTGACGGCGGTGCACGGGGTGCTCTACGAGATCGGCGCGCGCGACCACCCGGAGCTGCTGGCACTCAACAAGGTCGACGTCGCCCCGCCCGGCTGGATGGCGGCACTGCGGACCGCCTACCCCGACGCGGTCCCGGTGTCCGCACTCACCGGCGAGGGGGTCGAGATGCTCCGGCGGGCGGTGGAGCAGCGGCTGGGCTCGTAGCGGCGGACGCTCCGGACGCTCCGGCGGCCGCCGCCAGCAGGGCGTGCCGTTCCGCAGGGGGCCGGCGCGGGCACGCCGTGCACAGCATCGGCCGCGGCACCCGGTACAGCCGGCAGCACGACACCCGCCGGACGAACCGGGTCCCGGCGACGTCCACGTACCCGGGGACGGGCATGCCCCCGACCGCGGCCGCGAGCGGCGCGGCCAGCGCGGTCGCCCGGTGCTCGTCCCCGACGGCCCGGCCCAGCGTGAGCAGCCGCTCGGCCAGCGCGTCCGCGGCGACGGCCTGCAGCGGCCGCGGGCGCAACCCACCGACGGCCGCGATCGTCGCCACCACCGCCGCCAGCGCCTCCCGCAGCTCGGCGGCGAGATCGCGGCCCGGTGCCGACGCCGTCGCCGCCAGGAGCCGGGGCCCGGGCAGCACCGACAGCGCGGTGTCGGCCAGCCGGGCCGACAGCGGCCGCCCGGTCACCAGGCCGGCCAGCGACGGGGTGAGCAGCACCGTGGACGCCGAGTACCACCACACCGTGGCCAGCGTCCGCCGGTCCCCGCCGCCGTGGCGCGCGGCCAGCTCGGTCAGCCGCTCAGCGGTCCAGCCCGGATCGGCCAGCAGCGCGGCGGGGACGGACGGGACCGACGGCGGGGCGAGCAGGCCGAGGGCCGCCGCACCCGGCACCCGGGCGGCGACCCGGGCGTGCGGCTCCCCGGTCACCGGGCCAGTCTCCCGCCTGCGCGGACGCGGGGCAGACGCGGACCGGCCCGGGCCCATACGGTGTGGTGGGGAGCACGCCCGTCGTCCCGGACGACGCCTGAGAACGGGAGGGAGCCGCATGAGCGAGTCGACCGAGGTGGAGGGCCGCCGGTTCCCGGCGCCGGAGCAGGTGGCCGGGCAGGCCAACGTGGGTCCCGACGTCTACGAGGCGGCGTCGCGCGACCGCCTCTCGTTCTGGGCCACGCAGGCCGAGCGCCTCACCTGGACGCAGAAGTGGGACGAGGTCCTCGACTGGACCAACCCGCCCTTCGCCAAGTGGTTCGTCGGCGGCAAGCTCAACGTCGCCTACAACTGCGTCGACCGGCACGTCGAGGCCGGCCACGGCGAGCAGGTCGCCTACCACTGGGAGGGCGAGCCCGGCGACACCCGCACCATCACCTACGCCCAGCTGAAGGACGAGGTCTGCAAGGCGGCCAACGCCCTCGTCGAGCTCGGCGTCCGGGCCGGTGACCGGGTGGCCATCTACATGCCGATGATCCCGGAGACGGTGATCTCGATGCTCGCCTGCGCCCGCATCGGCGCGGTGCACATGGTGGTCTTCGGCGGCTTCTCCGCCGACGCCCTGGCCAGCCGGCTCACCGACGCCGGCGCCCAGGTCGTCATCACCGCCGACGGCGGCTACCGGCGCGGCGCGCCGAGCGCCCTCAAGCCCGCCGTCGACGACGCCGTCTCCCGCGTCGAGGGCGTGCGCTCGGTCCTCGTCGTGCGGCGCACCGAGCAGGACGTCGCGTGGACCGAGGGCCGCGACCTGTGGTGGCACGACCTGGTCGAGCGGCAGTCGACCGAGCACACCCCGGAGTCCTTCGACGCCGAGCACCCGCTCTACATCATGTACACGTCCGGGACGACGGCGAAGCCCAAGGGCATCCTGCACACCTCCGGCGGCTACCTGGCGCAGGTCGCCTACACGCACTGGGCCACCTTCGACCTCAAGCCCGACACCGACGTCTACTGGACCGCCGCCGACGTCGGCTGGGTGACCGGCCACAGCTACATCGTCTACGGGCCGCTGGCCAACCGGGCGACGAGCGTCATGTACGAGGGGACGCCGGAGACCCCGCACCGCGGCCGCTGGTTCGAGCTGATCCAGAAGTACGGCGTGACGATCCTCTACACCGCCCCCACGGTGATCCGGACGTTCATGAAGTGGGGCGAGGACATCCCGGCCGGCTTCGACCTGACCAGCCTGCGGGTGCTCGGCTCGGTCGGTGAGCCGATCAACCCCGAGGCCTGGCTCTGGTATCACCAGAACATCGGCGGCGGGCGCTGCCCGATCGTGGACACCTGGTGGCAGACCGAGACCGGCGCGCACATGATCACCCCGCTGCCCGGCGTCACGAACCTCAAGCCCGGCTCGGCGCAGACCCCGTTCCCCGGGATCTCCGCCAAGGTCGTCGACGACGAGGGCAAGGAGCTCGGCGACGACACCACCGGCCTGCTGGTGCTCACCGAGCCGTGGCCGGCGATGCTGCGCACGATCTGGGGTGACGACGAGCGCTACGTCGACACCTACTGGTCCCGCTTCGGCAAGGAGGTCTACTTCGCCGGGGACGGCGCCAAGAAGGACGCCGACGGCGACATCTGGCTGCTCGGCCGGGTGGACGACGTCATGAACGTCTCCGGGCACCGGATCTCCACGACCGAGGTCGAGTCCTCGCTGGTCGCGCACCCGTCGGTGGCCGAGGCGGCGGTCGTCGGCGCCAGCGACCCGACGACGGGCCAGGGCATCGTCGCGTTCGTCATCCTCCGCGGCAGCGCCGAGGACTCCGGCGACGACCTGGTCCAGACGCTGCGCAACCACGTGGCCCGGGACATCGGCCCGATCGCCAAGCCGCGCCAGATCATGGTCGTGCAGGAGCTGCCCAAGACCCGCTCGGGCAAGATCATGCGCCGGCTGCTGCGGGACGTCGCCGAGAACCGCGAACTCGGCGACGTCACCACCCTCACCGACTCCTCGGTGATGAACCTGATCAAGGACAAGCTGCCCGCCAGCGCCGGCTCGGACGAGTGAAGCGGAGTGCAGGAGCGCGGGTTTCCTGCGCTCCTGCACTCCGGTCGGGGGACCTGGGACGCGCGGCCGGCGATCATGG
Source organism: Geodermatophilus sp. CPCC 206100 (assembly GCF_048569675.1). Classification (NCBI taxonomy): domain Bacteria; kingdom Bacillati; phylum Actinomycetota; class Actinomycetes; order Geodermatophilales; family Geodermatophilaceae; genus Geodermatophilus; species Geodermatophilus sp. CPCC 206100. The sequence continues at coordinate 62,142 of NZ_JAQISV010000015.1, read as the reverse complement.
GGCACGATTCCCCCAGCCGGCGCGTCCGCGCGGCGACGTCCGACAGCACCGTCCAGGGAGGAGCCCCCCGTGGCCCACAGCGCATCGTCGACCCCATCCCAGGGCCGGCCCGCCGGCGCGGAGGAGACCTCGATCGGCACGCTCGTGCAGAGCGCCATGGCCGACGTCTCGACCCTCATCCGCAGTGAGGTCGAACTGGCCAAGGCCGAGATCGGGAAGTCGGCGAAGAAGGCCGGCATCGGCGCCGGCGCGTTCGCCGCGGCCGGTGTCCTGCTGGCCTTCGCTGGCATCTACTTCTTCGTCGCGATCGCCGAGGCCATCGCCGAGGGCCTGCCCCGCTGGCTGTCCTACCTGATCGTCACCGTCTTCCTCGTGCTGCTCGCCGGCATCGCCGCGCTGTTCGGCCGGGCGTCGCTCAAGAAGATCGAGAAGCCCGAGCGCACCCTGGAGACCCTCCGCGAGCTGCCGGAGGTCGTGCACCGCGAGGCCCCCGGCGAGCGCCGCCGCGAGGTCCCGACCGTCACCAACGGCCGGGTGCAGTTGCGCGGCAGCGACAACTACACCGTCTGAGGGGGCGCGGCCCACGACCGCACCCGTGACCGCCCCCGAGGAGGAGCCGCCCGACGCGACCAGCGTCCTGCTCCCCGGCCCGTGGAGCCACCGCGACGTGTCCGCCAACGGCGTCCGGCTGCACGTCGCCGAGGCCGGCGAGGGCCCGCTGGTGCTCCTGCTGCACGGCTTCCCGCAGTTCTGGTGGACCTGGCGGGCGCAGCTGCCCGCCCTCGCCGCCGCCGGGTTCCACGCCGTCGCGCCCGACCTGCGCGGTTACGGCGGCAGCGACAAGCCACCGCGCGGCTACGACCTGCCGACCGCGGCCTCCGACGTCGCCGCCCTCGTCCGCGCGCTCGGCGAGGAGGACGCCGTCGTCGTCGGGCACGACTGGGGCGGCCTGGTCGCCTGGAGCGTGGCCGCCCTGCACCCGCGAAGCGTCCGCCGGCTGGCCGTGCTGTCGATGGCCCACCCCCGGCAGCTGCGGGCGGCGCTGCGGGACCGGGCCCAGCGGCGGGCGCTGCGGCACGTCCTGGGCTTCCAGCTGCCGCGGGTGCCCGAGCGCCGGCTCACCCGGGCCGACGACGACCCGGTGGCCGAACTGATCCGCCGGTGGGCGGGCCCGGCCTGGACGTCGACCGCCGACTTCGCCGAGGCGGTGGCCCGCTACCGCTCCGCGGCGCGCATCCCGCAGGCCGCCTACGGCTCGATGGAGTACTTCCGGTGGGCGGGTCGCTCGCAGCTGCGCCCTGACGGCTGGCGGTACGCCCGCCGGATGGCCGCGCCGGTCACCGCGCCCACCCTGCAGCTGCACGGCGACCTCGACCCGTGCGTGCTGCCCTCGTCGGCCCGCGGCTCGGGGCGCTACGTCGCCGGCGCCTACCAGTGGCGGGAGCTGCCCGGCGTCGGGCACTTCCCGCAGGAGGAGACCCCCGACCAGGTCAGCGAGGCCCTCGTCGCCTGGGCCCGCTGAGGGAGGACCCCGCCTCGGTGGGGAGGACGGGGTCCCGCCTCGGCTCCTGGCCCCGTCCGGAGGCTCGCCGCGAGCCTGCGAGCGGGGAGAGGGACGGGGTCCCGCCTCGGCTCCTGGCCCCGTCCGGAGGCTCGCCGCGAGCCTGCGAGCGGGGAGAGGGACGGGGTCCCGCCTCGGCTCCTGGCCCCGTCCGGAGGCTCGCCGCGAGCCTGCGAGCGGGGAGAGGGACGGGGTCCCGCCTCGGCTCCTGGCCCCGTCCGGAGGCTCGCCGCGAGCCTGCGAGCGGGGAGAGGGACGGGGTCCTCTTACTCGCAGGCGCCGGTGGGGACCTCCGCGGTCGCCGTCTGCCCCTGCCGGGCGGCCTCGCCGACCTCGTCCAGGGTGAGCGCGTAGCCGGTCTGCGGGTCGTCGATCGCCGAGGCGAAGACGACGCCGAGGACGTGGCCCTCCGGGTCGAACAGCGGGCCGCCGGAGTTGCCCGACCGCACCTCGCCGAACAGCGAGTACACGTCGCGGACGACGGTCGCCGTCTTGCGGAAGTCCGGGCCGCTGATGTCCCCGTGCGCGCGCACCCGCGCCGGCCCGATGAACAGCTCGCCGCCGCCGGGGTAGCCCATGATGATCGCGCTGTCGCCCGCGTCGGCCGTGGCGTCGGCGAAGGTGAGCGGCACCTGCGGCAGCCCGGGGACGGCCAGCACGGCGACGTCGGTGGCCTCGTCGACGAACACCGGCGTCGCGTCGTAGTCCTCGCCCTCGGCCTCGACCACGACGTCGGTGACGCCGGCCAGCACGTGCGCGTTGGTCATGACCCGCTCGGGCGCGTACACGAAGCCAGAGCCGTCGATCTGCCGCGAGCACGACGGCGCGACCCCGCTGATCTGCACCACGGACCCACGCACCGCGGTCACCACGGGGCTGGCGGCCAGGGCCGGGTCGGGTGCCGGGACGTCGGGGGCCTCGGTGGGGGTGAGCGGGTCGAGCACGTCGGGCAGGCCGCGACGGTCGATCGCCTCCCGCAGCGAGTCGTACACCGACCGGACGCCGTCGGGGACGCTGCGGTCGACCGCCTGCACCAGCGCCGACTGCCGCACCTGGCCGGCGACCTGGGGGAACGGCGCCGTCGCCAGCGGGGTGGCCACCATCCAGGCGACCAGCAGGACCGCCGCCGCGGAGAGCACCGCCCCGGCGACCGCGTCGACGATCTTCGCCGGCTCCCAGGTGACCCGGCGGCGCACCGCCCGGCCGACCGCACCGGCGAGCACCTGCCCCAGCAGCGCCCCGGCCAGGACGACGACCAGCGCGACGAACACCCGCGTCACCGGGGACCCGTCGATGCCGCCGGCGACCGGGCCGGACAGCTGGGCACCGAGCACCGCCCCGCCGAAGAACCCGAAGAACGACGCGGCCGAGACGATCACGCCCTGCCGGAAGCCGGTGAAGGCGAAGGCCAGCGCCAGGACGATGAGGGCGAGGTCGACGAGGGACACCGGTCAGCCCTCGACCGTCATGGTGCCGGTCTGCCCGAGCTGCAGGTGGAAGGTGCAGTCGAAGACGTAGTCCCCGGGCTGCTCGACGGTGAACTCGATGGTGCGGCTCTCCCCCGGTGCCAGCAGCGTGATCTCCTCCGGGATCGGCTGCGGCACGGCGTCCGGCCGGAACCGCAGGTTGTGGGTCAGCTGCTCGGCGACGTTCTCCACGGTCAGCCGGACCCTGCCCGGGGCGACGGTGAAGGTCGCGGGCGTGAACACGTAGTCGTCCTGCGTACGGAGGGTGACCTCCTGGACGCCGTCGGGCGCGGTGGTCACCGCCCCCGGTGCGGTCGACGACGACTCGGCCGCCGGCGGCGCGTCCGCCCCACCGCAGCCGGCGAGCAGGACCACTGCGGCAACGATCACAGCGGCCTTCCTGCAGGGGCCCGCCGCGAGCCACGACCGGCCCCCCTGCAGGATCCTGCCGCGAGCCTGCGAGTGGTGGGGGGCAGGGAGGTCCTCCACGGGGGGCACGGAGGTCCTTCTGCCGCTCATCGCGGGGGAACCGTACGCGTCGGAGGCCCGTCCGGTGCGGGGTCGGCGACCGTCGGCGCGGCGGCCTCCTCCGCCTCGGCGGTGTCCGGCGTCCCGGGCAGCTGCGGCCGCCGCACGCCGAGCACGGGCAGCGGCCGCACGTCGCCGGTGTCCCACGGCCGGGCCAGTCCCGCGGCCTCGAGGATCGCGTCGAGCAGCGCCCCGGTGAACCCCCAGACGACCATGCCGGCCACCCCGAACGCCGGGCCGACGTAGCCCGAGGGGTGCCGGGTGCGGAACCGGTTGGCGGGGTCGACCAGGTCGGCCAGCGGGACGCGGGCCACCCGCGCCACCTCCCGCGGATCGCCGACGGACACGTCCCGCGGGTCGTCCCACCAGCCCACCACGGGGACGACGAGGTTGTCCGAGGGCCCGAGGAACAGCTCCGGCAGCGTGGCCAGCACCCGGACGCCGTCGGGGTCGATCCCGGCCTCCTCCTCCGCCTCGCGCAGCGCCGTCCCGACTGGGTAGTCGTCGCCGGGGTCGACCCCGCCCCCGGGGAAGGCCGGCTGCCCGGCGTGCGTGCGCAGGTGCGCGGACTTCTCGATGAGCAGGACGTCGGCCCCGCGCGGGCCCTCGCCGAAGAGGATGAGCACCGCCGAGCGGCGGGCGGTCGCCGTCGGCCGGGGCATGCGGTGCTGCAGCGGGAGGTCGGCGCCGGCGTCCAGCAGCCGGTGCAGGTACTCCGGCAGGCCGTCGTCCCGCGCCGCCGTCACAGCGTCACCCCCAGGTGCTCGGCGACCAGGCCGCGCAGCTGCTCGTAGGAGGTCACCGGGCGCAGCTGCAGGTGGGCGACCGAGCCGTCGGCACGGAGGAGGTAGGTGTAGGGCAGTCCGCGCAGCCCCTGCTCGATCGCCAGCTCGCCCTCCTCGTCGATCCCGGTGGGCATGGTGATGCCCGCGTCGGCGGCGAAGGCGACGCCGTTGCTCGCCGGGTCCTGGCTGACCAGCCCCACCACCCGCAGCCGGTCGCCGGCGGCGTCGGCCAGCTGCTGCACCAGCGGCAGCTCCTCCCGGCAGGGCCCGCACCAACTGGCCCAGAGGTTGACCACCGTGGGCCGCCCCTGAGCGCGACCGAGGGCCAGTTGCCCGCCGCCGAGGCAGTCCACGGTCACGTCGGCCAGCACCTCCCCGCCGCCGGCGGGCTCGGCCGGCTGCTCGGGGCAGGGCGCGGTGGTGTTCTCGACGGCCGGGGTCGGGGACGCGGCGGCGCCCGCGTCGTCGTCCCCGGCGCCGCACCCGGCCAGCACGGCCATCGAGACCAGGGCGGCGACCGCCGCCCGGCCGCGGGCGGTCATTCCGTGTCGGAGGCGGCCGGCGACTTGACGAGCTTCAGCGCGACCTCCGGATCGGTGGGGCCGATGCCGTACGACGGGCACCAGCGGGCCAGACCACACGCCCCGCAGGCCGCCTTCTTGGCGTGGCAGACCCGCCGGCCGTGGAAGATCACCCGGTAGCTGAACATGGTCCACTCCCGCTTGGGGATCAGCTCGGCGATCTCGGCCTCGACCTTGACCGGGTCCTCCTCCGCCGTCCAGCCGAACCGCCGCACGAGCCGGCCGAAGTGGGTGTCGACGGTCAGCCCGGGGACGTCGAAGGCGTTGCCGAGGACGACGTTGGCCGTCTTCCGGCCCACCCCGGGCAGGGTCACCAGGTCGGCCATGCGACCGGGCACCTCGCCGTCGAACCGCTCCACCAGCGCCTGCGCCAGGCCCAGCGCCGAGTTGGCCTTGGCGCGGAAGAAGCCGGTGGGCTTGAGGATCGCTTCGAGCTCCTCGCGGTCGGCTCCGGCGAGGGCCACCGCGTCGGGGTACTTCGCGAACAGCGTCGGCGTGACCTTGTTGACCATCTTGTCGGTGGTCTGCGCCGACAGGACGGTTGCCACGAGCAGCTCGAAGGCGTTGGTGAAGTCCAGCTCGCAGTGGGCGTCGGGGTGGATGACCGCCAGCTCCCGCGCCATGCGCCGCGCCCGCCGGGTGCGGGCCAGCGACGTCTCCTCGGGGTCGAACGGCGAGCCACCGCGGGCAGCGGCGCGCCGGGCGTGCGGGGGGACGGGACGTGCGTAGGCGGGCGAGGACACGCGGTCGAGGGTAGGCGGACCCGCCGACGCTCCCCGGTGCGTGACATCATCGCTGCCGTCGCCGGCCGGGTATCGCCCGCCGGGGCGTGGGGTACGCAGCCAGTGCGCGCGGGGGCGACCGGTCCGGCGTCCTCGGGACGACGACGACCGCGCTCCGGCGTCGAGATGGAGGAGGTACCCCGTGGTCGCCCTCATCGTGATCCTGTTCCCACCGCTGCTCATCGCCTTCCTGCTGGTGATGGAGCGGGTGGAGGAGCCGCTGCGGCGGCCCACCGGCCCCCGCGAGGTGGCCGAGTTCCTCAACACGGCCAGCCAGGGCGAGGTCGACACCCTCGCCACGTCGGGCATCCGCCGGGCGATGGCGCGCTGGCGCCGGCGCCGCAGCGCGCGGGTGCTGCAGGAGGCCGAACCCCCCGTCGTGTGAGGTGGCCGGCTCCCCCGATGGGGTCGGCCGTTCGCCCACCGAACGGGTGACGATGGGCACAGCCCCCTAGACTCGACCCGGTACGGCGCCGCCCGGCGTGCGCCGGACCGGGAGCAACCGGCCGTCGGGGCTCCCAGTGGTCGTGCGAGAGGACGCGTAGTGGACGAGGTGCTGGCCCAGTCCGGGCTCTTCCAGGGGCTTCCGGAAGAAGCGGTGGACCCGGTCGCCAGCCGGCTGGAGACGGTGACGCTCCCCCGGGGCCGCGTGGTGTTCAACGAGGGCGAGCCGGGCGACAGCCTCTACATCGTCATGTCCGGCAAGATCAAGCTCTCCCGCCGCTCGCCCGACGGCCGCGAGAACGTGCTGGCCGTCATGGGGCCCTCCGACCAGTTCGGTGAGCTCTCGGTGTTCGACCCCGGCCCGCGCACCGCGACGGCGACGGCGGTCACGGACGTCAAGCTCGCCCGCATGCCGCAGTCGGTGCTGCGCCCCTGGATCGAGGCGCACCCCGAGGTCGGCGAGCGGCTGCTGCACGTGCTGGCCCGCCGGCTGCGCCGCACCAACGACTCGGTGGCCGACCTGATCTTCACCGACGTCCCCGGCCGGGTGGCCAAGGCGCTGCTGCAGATGGCCGACCGGTTCGGCAGCCGGGAGGGCGAGGGCCTGCGGGTCAAGCACGACCTCACCCAGGAGGAGCTGGCCCAGCTGGTCGGCGCCTCCCGCGAGACGGTGAACAAGGCGCTGGCCGACTTCGTGCACCGCGGCTGGATCCAGCTGCAGGGCAAGTCGGTCGTCGTCCTCGACGAGGAGCGCCTGCGCCGCCGCGCACGCTGAGAGGGGACCTCCCTGCCCCCGTCACTCGCATGCTCACGGCGGGCCCCTGCAGGGAGGCCAGCGCGGTCAGGCGGGCAGGGGCACGACGAGCCGGATGCGGGTGCCGTCGGGCAGCACCGCCCAGCGGCCGTCGGGCTGCTCCTCGAACGTCGGGCTGATCGGCTGCAGCGGCTCGGGCGGGGACCCGGCCAGCGCCGCGGCGACGTCCGGGAACGCGGCGAGCTGGCCGAGGGTGTGGATGGTAGGCGGCAGCATGGGGCGGGTTCCGCCGCGCATCTCGGTCAGGGCCGCCTCGGGCGTCAGCCAGCTGGCCTCGTCGGCCTCCCCGGTGACGTGCCGCGCCTCCTGCCCGACCGGCAGGGCGGCGGCGAAGAACTTGGTGTCGTAGCGCCGCCGCTCCTCGGGCGGGGTGACCCAGTGCGCGAACGGGCGCAGCAGGTCCGAGCGCAGCGCCAGGCCGCGGTCGGCCAGCAGCTCGGCCAGGGACAGCTCGCGGGTCAGCAGCGCCTGGCGCTGCTCCTCCCAGTCGTCGCCGGTGACGTCCGGCACGACCGCCCCGCCGTCGGGCGCCCCGGCCAGCAGGACCCCGGCCTCCTCGAAGGTCTCGCGCACCGCCGCGCAGACCAGCTCCCGGGCCGCCCGCTCCGAGCAGCTGAAGGCCGCGGCCCACTGCACCGGGGACGGGCCGGCCCAGGCGGTCTCGACGTCGCCGTCGCGCGGGTCCACCCCGCCGCCGGGGTAGGCGGTCATCCCGCCGGCGAACGGCATGCCGCGGGTGCGGCGCAGCAGGTAGACCTCCAGCCCCCGCCGGCCGTCGCGCAGCAGCAGCACGGTCGCCGCCTGGCGCGGCGGGTTCACCGGAGCTCGACCGTCAGCTCGACCTCGACGGGGGCGCCCAGGGGCAGCTCGGCGACACCGACGGCGCTGCGGGCGTGTCGGCCGGCGTCGCCGAAGATGCGGCCGAGCAGCTCGCTGGCGCCGTTGACCACGCGCGGCTGGCCGGTGAAGCCCTCCGCGCTGGCCACGTAACCGACCACGCGGACCACGCGGGCCACCGAGTCCAGCCCGACCAGGTCGTCGACGGCGGCGAGGGCGTTGAGCGCGCACAGCTTGGCGTCGTGCGCGGCGTCCTCGGGGTCCACCGAGCCACCGACCTTGCCGGTGCGGCGCAGCCCGCCGTCGACGAAGGGCAGCTGCCCCGAGGTGAAGACCAGAGAGCCGGTGCGCACCGCCGGCACGTAGGCGGCCACGGGCGCGGCCACGGCCGGCAGGCGGATGCCGAGCTCGGCCAGGCGGGCGTGCCAGCTCTGGGTCTGCGGCGCGGTCATGGCGGCGTCAGCCCGCCGGGCGCTTGAGGTAGGCCACCGGCTGGTCGGAGCCGGCCGGGCCGGGGAGCACGGTCACCAGCTCCCAGCCGTCGACACCCCAGGAGTCGAGGATCGCCTTGGTGTTGTGGATCAGCAGCGGGATGGTGGCGTACTCCCACTTGACGCGGGCCGGATCGCTCATGGCGCGACGCTAGCGCAGGAGGAGGACCCTCCTGCCCCCCACCGCGAGCACGCTCGCGGCGGGGCCCTGCAGGAGGGCCGAGCTGCACGCGGGCGCGGGAGGCCCGGAGGACGGGCGCCTTCTACGCTGGCTCCGTGGCCCCCGAACCCCTCCCCGTGCGCTGCCACGTCGTGACCGGGAAGGGCGGCACGGGCAAGACCACGGTCGCCGCCGCGCTCGCGCTGGCCCTGGCCGCCGACGGCCGGCACGTGCTGCTCGTCGAGACCGAGGGCCGCCAGGGCATCGCCCAGCTGTTCGACACCCCGCCGCTGCCCTACGAGGAGCGGCGGGTGGCCGTGACCCGCGGCGGCGGCGAGGTGAAGGCCCTGGCGATCGACGTCGAGGAGGCGCTCCTCGAGTACCTGGAGATGTTCTACAACCTCAAGCGGGCCGGTCGGGCGCTGCGCAAGATGGGCGCCATCGACTTCGCCACGACGATCGCCCCGGGCCTGCGTGACGTGCTGCTCACCGGAAAGATCAAGGAGGCGGTCACCCGCCGCCGCGACGGCGCCCGGGTGTACGACGCCGTCGTCGTGGACGCCCCGCCCACCGGCCGGATCACCCGGTTCCTCAACGTCACCGGCGAGATGGCCGGGCTGGCGCGCTCCGGCCCCATCAAGACCCAGAGCGACGGCGTCATGGCCGTGCTCAAGTCGCCGCAGACGGCGGTGCACCTGGTCACCCTGCTGGAGGACATGCCGGTGCAGGAGACCGCCGACGCCATCGCCGAGCTGACCGCGGCGGGGCTCCCGGTGGGCTCGGTCATCGTGAACATGGCCACCGAGCCGCTGCTGCCCGAGGAGGACCTCGTCCGCGCCGCCGCCGGGCGGCTCACCGCCGCGGAGCTGGCCCCCGCCCTCAGCGCCGCGCACGTGCACGACGGCACCGAGGTGGCCGAGGCGCTGGCCGCCGAGGCGGTCGAGCACGCCCGCCGCTGGGCGGCCCAGGACGAGCTGCGCGACGAGGTGACCGACCTCGGCCGGCCGACCGTCGAGCTGCCGCTGCTGCCCGGCCCCATCGACGTCGGCGCGCTGTTCGAGCTGGCGGACCGGCTCGAGGACCACCTGCGCGCCGAGGTCGCCGCATGAGCGCCGCCGAGGCCACCGAGGCACCGGCCGGCCGGCCGCCGCGCTCCCGCCCGGCTCCGCAGGCGCTCCCGCTCGACCTCGAGGAGCTGATCCGCGACCCGGACACCCGGATCGTGGTCTGCTGCGGCGCCGGCGGGGTGGGCAAGACGACGACGTCGGCCGCGCTGGCCCTGGCCGCCGCCGAGGCCGGCCGGCACGTCGTCGTCCTCACCATCGACCCGGCCCGCAGGCTGGCGCAGTCCCTGGGTCTGGTCGAGCTGGACAACGAGCCGCGGCAGGTCGACGTCCCGGGGGCCGAGGGCGAGCTGCACGCGATGATGCTGGACATGAAGCGCACGTTCGACGACATCGTGTGCGCGCACTCGACGGCCGAACGGGCCGAGCAGATCCTCGCCAACCCCTTCTACCAGGCGCTGTCGTCCTCGTTCGCCGGGACGCAGGAGTACATGGCGATGGAGAAGCTCGGGCAGCTGCGGGCCAGCGAGCAGTGGGACCTCATCATCGTCGACACCCCGCCGTCCCGGTCGGCGCTGGACTTCCTCGACGCGCCCAACCGGATGAGCCGGTTCCTCGACGGCACCATGATCCGGCTGCTGACCGCCCCCGCCCGGGCCGGCGGGCGGGCGGGCATGCGGCTGGTCGGCGCGGGCTTCCTGGTGTTCAGCCGGATCATCAGCAAGGTCCTCGGCGGCCAGCTGCTGCGTGACATCTCGGCCTTCGTCTCCGCGCTGGACACCATGTTCGGCGGGTTCCGGGAGCGGGCCACCGCCACCTACGAGCTGCTGCGCCGCCCCGGCACCTGGTTCGTCGTCGTCGCCACCCCGGAGCCGGACGCGCTGCGCGAGGCCTCCTACTTCGTCGACCGGCTGTCGGCCGAGGAGATGCCGCTGGGCGGGCTGGTGCTCAACCGCACCCACCCGCCGGCGACCACGGTGCTGACCGCCACCCGCGCCGACGGCGCCGCGGAGGAGGTGCTCGAGGCCGGCGGGGCCGGCGCGGAGCTCGCCGCGGGGGCCCTGCGGGTGCACGCCGACCGGATGGCCGTCGCGAGCCGGGAGCAGCGGCTGGCCGACCGCTTCACCAGCGCCCACCCGGAGGTCGCCGTCCGCACCGTGCCGGCCGCCGCCGGCGACGTGCACGACCTCGACGGGCTGCGGCTGATGGCCGACGCGCTGACCGGTCCGGACGGCGACACGCCGACGGGGGTGCCGCGGACACGCATCCTCCCCGCGCGCCGTAGCTGACCGCGACCTCCGGCGCACGTCGACACGTACATTGGCCTGCGATGTCTCCCGCCGCCCCTGCCCGCGCCCGGGTCCTCGCGAAGCTCGCCGCGACGATCGTCCTCGCCGGAGCCCTGCTCGCCGCCATGATGCTGCCGTTCATCGGCGGCACCGGCATGGTCGCCCGCAACTCCGCGTCCCTGCTCGACGCCCTCCCGGTGGAACTCACCGACGAGGCGCCGGCCGGCAACACCCGGGTGCTGGCCGCCGACGGGTCACTGATCACCAACTTCTACACGAACAACCGCACGCCGGTGACGCCCGAGCAGGTCTCCGACGTCATGAAGCGGGCCCTCGTCGACATCGAGGACTCGCGGTTCTACGAGCACAACGGCCTGGACGTGCAGGGGACCCTCCGCGCGCTGGTGACCAACGTGGCGGCGGGGTCGGTGCGCGAGGGCGGGTCGACGCTCACCCAGCAGCTGGTCAAGCAGACGCTGGCCGAGACCGCCGACACCTCCGAGGAGCGGCAGGCGGCCACCGAGGAGAGCCTGGGCCGCAAGCTGCGGGAGGCCCGCCTGGCGCTGGCCCTGGAGGAGACCTACTCCAAGGACGAGATCCTCACCCGGTACCTGAACATCGCCTACTTCGGGCAGGGCGCCTACGGCATCCAGGCCGCCGCGCAGCGCTACTTCAGCGTCAACGCCGCCGACCTCACCCTGCCGCAGGCGGCCATGCTCGCCGGCCTGGTCCAGAGCCCGGCCAACGACGACCCGATCGCCAACCCGGAGAACGCCCAGGTCCGGCGCAACCAGGTGCTGCAGCGCATGTTCGACCTCGAGCACATCACCGAGCAGGAGCGGGCCGAGATCTCCGCCGCGCCGGTCGAGGTGGCGCCGGGCGCGCCGCCGGCCAACGGCTGCATCGACGCCTCCATCGGTGGCTTCTTCTGCGCCTTCGTGCACCAGCACCTCGTGCAGACCCTCGGCATCGACGAGTCGACGCTGCAGAACGGCGGCCTGACGATCCAGACCACGCTGCGGCCGGACATGCAGGCCGCGGGCGACCAGGCGGTGCTCGACACCCTGCCCATGGGCGACCCGCTGGCCGCCATGTACACCGCCGTCGAGCCGGGCACCGGCCACGTGCTGGCGATGAGCGTCAACCGCCGCTACGGCTGTGACGGGCCCGAGTGCGAGTCCGTCGTCCTCAACACCGCCCACAGCCAGGGCTCGGGGTCGACGTACAAGACCTTCGTCGCCGCCGCCGCGCTGGCCGAGGGGTACTCGCAGTACTACACGCTCACCACCGGGAACCCCTACGTCTCGCGGGTCTACAAGGACGGGCGGGCGGCCTACGACGTCCAGAACGCGGGCAACTACCCGGGGACGCTGGACATGGAGCGGGCGCTCTACATGTCCTCCAACACCTACTTCCTCGCCCTCGAGGACGCCCTGGGCAGCGTCGAGAAGCCGGTGCGCATGGCCGAGGCCATGGGAATGGACTTCACCTCGACCCCGGCCGACCAGATCATCGACGAGAACCGCGGGTCGTTCACCTTCGGCGCCGAGCCCACCAGCCCCCTGGACCTGGCCGAGGCCTACTCCACGCTGGCGGCCAACGGCACCCAGTGCGACCCGACGCCGGTCACCGCCGTCCTCGACGCCGAGGGGCAGCCGCTCACCGGGGACGACGGCCAGCCGGTCGTGCGCGGGGACGCCTGCACGCCGGAGGCCATCCCGGCGGGCGTGGCGAGCACGCTCAACCAGATGCTGCGCAAGGACGTCGAGCCCGGCCACCCCGGCCAGACCGGCGCGCGGGCCTACGTCCCCGGCCACCAGATCGCCGGCAAGACCGGGACGTCGCAGAACAACTTCTCGGTCGCGTTCGTCGGCTACACCCCGCAGTACGCGGCCAGCGTGATGGTGCTCAACCCCAAGGAGAACCAGAACGTCGGCGGCTTCGGTGGCGGCAAGGGCGCCACGATCTGGCACGACGCGATGGCGCCGGTCCTCACCGGCCAGCCGGTGGTTCCCTTCGCGGCGGCCGACCCGGTCATCCAGAACGGCAACACCCGGCCGGTCCCGGCGTGCTCGTCGGTGGACGAGTGCCGCACCGCCCTCGAGGCCGCCGGCCTGGAGTCCACGGTCGTGCAGGTGGACAGCGACCAGCCGCCGGGCACCCTGCTGGGCACCGACCCGGGGGCCGGCGGCCGGGCCACGCCCGAGCAGGTCATCGCCGTCCAGGTGAGCAACGGGGCGCGGTTCACCGCGCCGCCGGCGGCTCCTCCCGCTGACGGCGTCGCGCCGCCGGCGGCTCCTCCGGGCGACGGCGCAGGAGTGGGCGCACCACCCGCCAACTGACCCGCCGCGACGGCCCCGGCACCGGTTCCCCCGGTCGCCGGGGCCGTCGGGCGTCCGGGGTCGGTCAGCCCCCGCCGGGCCAGCTCAGGTCGCGGACGACGGCCAGGTGGTCGGACGGCGCCAGGCCGTCCGCCGGGTCGCCGGCCACCACCACCGGCTGTGGGCCGTCCAGGGCGGCGTCGGCGGCGTGCCCGCCGAGCGCCCGCGCCGTTCGCGCGCCTGCGTCGTCCCGTCGGCGCCCGGCCACCCGCACCCGACCGGGGGCCACGGGGCTCAGCCCAGCTGGCGGCGGACCTCGGCGGCCACCCGGCCGCCCTCGGCCCGCCCGGCCACCTCGGCCTGCACGGCACCCATGACCCGGCCCATGTCCTTCATCCCGGCGGCCCCGGTGCGGGTGACGGCGTCGGCGACGAGCGCGGCGAGGTCGGCGTCCTCGAGCTGGGCGGGCAGGTAGCCGGCCACCACCTCGCCCTCGGCGCGCTCCCGCTCGGCCTGCTCGCCGCGGCCGGCGGCGGCGAACGCCTCCGCGGCCTCCCGGCGCTTCTTCGCCTCGCGGCGCAGCACCGCCTGCACCTCGTCGTCGGCCAGCTCGCGGGCCTCCTTGCCGGCCACCTCCTCGGCGGTGACGGCCGTCAGCACCATGCGCAGGGTCGCGGTGCGCAGCTCGTCGCGGGCCTTCATGGCGGTGGTCAGGTCGGCTCGCAGGCGGTCCTTGAGGGCAGGCACGGCTCCAGCCTGGCACGGCGGCCCGCGCAACGGCGTCCGTACCCTGGGCTGTCGTGCGCCCGACCACCGCCGTTCCCGCGGCCGTCCTCGCCTCGGCCACCGCCGGGGTGGCCTACGCGTCCCTCTACGAGCGCAACCGCTGGACCCTGCGCCGGTTCGCCGTCCCGGTGCTGCCGCCGGGGTCCGCGCCGCTGACCGTCCTGCACCTGTCCGACCTGCACATGACCGCGCAGCAGCGGTCCAAGCAGGAGTGGGTGGCGTCCCTCGCCGAGTTGGAGCCGGACCTGGTCGTCAACACCGGGGACAACCTCGCCGGCCACGACGCCGTCCCGGGCACGCTGCGGGCCCTGGAGCCCCTGCTGAACCGTCCCGGCGCGTTCGTGCTGGGCAGCAACGACTACTTCGCGCCCCGGCCCAAGAACCCGCTGAAGTACTTCAAGCGCGACCACAAGCGGGTGCACGGCGACCCGCTGCCGTGGCGGGAGCTGCGCGACGGGCTGGCCGGCCGCGGCTGGCTGGACCTCACCAACGCCACCGGCGCGCTGGACGTCGGTGGACGGCGGATCGTGTTCGGCGGGGTCGACGACTCCCACATCCGCCGCGACCGCTACGACCGGATCGCCGGCCCGCCCGACGCGGGCGCGGACCTGCGGATGGGGCTGGCCCACTCCCCCGAGCCGCGCGTGCTCGACCGCTTCGCCACCGACGGCTACGACCTGGTCCTGTGCGGCCACACCCACGGCGGGCAGCTGCGCATCCCCTTCTACGGCGCGCTGGTCACCAACTGCGGCATCGACCGCGACCGCGTGCGCTGGCTGCACCGGTGGGCACCACCGGCCCCCGGCCGGCCCGCCGGCACCTGGCTGCACGTGTCGGCCGGGCTCGGCACGAGTCCCTACGCCCCCGCCCGGTTCGCCTGCCCGCCGGAGGCGACGTTCCTCACGCTGACCGCCCGTCAGGGCTGAGCCGGGGGTCGGCTAGACTCGTCCCGTACCTCGGGGTGTGGCGCAGCTTGGTAGCGCGCGTCGTTCGGGACGACGAGGTCGCAGGTTCAAATCCTGTCACCCCGACAGAGGACCGCAGGGGCCGCCGGAAGGCGGCCCCTGCGGCGTTCGGGGGTTGGCGCCCTCCCCGCCGGGGCACCGACGCCCTGATGACCGAGTGGCTGCTCCTCCTCGCTGCCGTGGCGCTCACGGCGCTCACCGGGTTCTTCGTGGCCGCCGAGTTCGCGCTCACGACGGTCGACCGGGGGCGGGCGGAGGAGGCTGCCCGCGCCGGGGACCGCCGCGCGGAGCGGGTCACCCAGGCCCTGCGCGGGCTGTCCACCCAGCTGTCGGCCGCCCAGCTGGGCATCACGATCACCACGCTCATCGTGGGCTACCTGGCCGAGCCGGCGCTGGGCCAGCTGCTGCACGGCCCGCTCGCGGCGGTGGGCCTGCCGGCGGGCGCGGTCACCGGGGTCGCCTACGGCCTGGCCCTGGCCCTGGCGACGACGCTGCAGATGCTGCTCGGCGAGCTGGGCCCGAAGAACCTGGCGATCGCCAACCCGCTGGTCGTCGCCGGGGCGGTGGCGCCCGGGATGCGGGCCTTCACGCGCGTCACCGGCGTCGTCGTCAACAACCTGCAGCGGCTGGCCAACGCCATCGTCCGCCGGCTGGGCATCGAGCCCCGCGAGGAGCTCGACTCCGCACGCGGCGCCGAGGAGCTCGCCGCGGTGGCCCGCCGCTCGGCCGAGGAGGGCGACCTGTCCCCCGTCGCCGCGCGGCTGCTGCAGCGGTCGCTGGGGCTGCGGCAGAAGTACGCCACCGACGTCATGACGCCGCGCACCCGGCTGTGGTCGCTGCCGGTGGACGCCACCGCCGCCGACGTGATCGCGGCCGCCGTCGAGTCGGGCAACTCCCGCTTCCCCGTGCACGGCGCCGACCTCGACGAGGTGACCGGCATCGTCCACGTCAAGCACGCGGTCGCCGTCCCCGAGGCCGAGCGGGGGGTGCGCACGGCCGGCGACCTGGCTGCCCCGGTGCTCGCCGTCCCGTCGTCCCTGCAGCTGGAGCGGCTGCTGGACCTGCTGCGCGACCAGGGCCTGCAGATCGCCCTGGTGGTCGACGAGTGGGGCGCCACGCACGGGGTGGTCACCCTGGAGGACATCGTGGAGGAGCTGGTCGGGGAGATCTCCGACGAGACCGACCAGCCGCTGCGCACCCTGCGCCGCGCCGGCGAGCAGACCTGGCTGCTGTCGGGGCTGCTGCGCCCGGACGAGGTGCGCGACCGCACCGGCGTGCCGATCCCGGAGGGCCGGTACGAGACGCTGGCCGGCTTCCTCACCGAGCGGCTGCAGCGGCTGCCGGAGGTCGGCGACCGGGTGCACCTGGAGGGCGCGCGGCTCACCGTGGAGTCCCTCGACGGCCGGCGGGTGGCGCGGGTGCGCGCCGAGCGGGTCGAGGTCCCGGCCGGCGAGGAGGTGGCAGCCGCGTGAGCGACGTCCTGAGCCTGCTGGTCCTGGTCGTGCTGCTGCTGGGCAACGCCTTCTTCGTCGCCGCCGAGTTCGCGCTGGTCTCCGCGCGGGTCGACCAGATCGAGCCTCGGGCCGACGCCGGCTCGGCGCGCGCCCGCCGGACGCTGGCCGCGATGCGCAACGTCTCGCAGATGATGGCCGGCGCGCAGCTGGGCATCACGCTGTGCTCGCTGGGGCTGGGCGCGGTCGGCGAGCCGGCGGTGGCGCACCTCATCGAGGCGCCGATGGCCGCCGCGGGCGTGCCCGAGGGTCTGCTGCACCCGATCGCCCTGGTGATCGCCCTGTCTCTGGTCACCGTCCTGCACATGGTGCTCGGCGAGATGGTGCCGAAGAACATCACGATCGCCGGCCCCGACCGCGCGGCGCTGGTCCTCGGTCCCCCGCTGGCCACCTTCGTCCGGGTGCTGCGGCCGGTCATCTGGTTCTTCAACACCGTCGCCAACGCGTTCGTCCGGCTCTTCGGCGTGCAGCCCACCGACGAGGTGGCGGCCAGCTTCGACGAGACCGAGATCCGCTCGATGGTCACGCAGTCCCGGCAGGAGGGTCTCCTCGGCAACGAGGTGAGCGAACTGGCGGCCGGGGCGCTGACCTTCGAGCAGCACAGCGTCGAGTCGGTGCTGATGCCGCTGGACCGGGTGGTCACCGTGCCGCCGTCCACGACGCCGCGGCAGCTGGAGGCCGTGGTCGCCGAGCACGGCTTCAGCCGCTACCCCGTCCGCGGCGAGGACGGCGGCCTGCTCGGGTACGTCCACGTCAAGGACGTCCTGGGCGTGGCCCCGGCCGAGCGCGACCGGCCGATCGCCGAGGAGCACGTCACCCCGCTGGTGCCGCTGCGGCCCGGGACGGCGCTGCCCGACGTGCTCTCCGAGATGCGCGTCCAGGGCGCCCACCTCGGCCGGGTGGGGCAGGACGGCCGCACGACCGGCGTCGTGGCCCTCGAGGACGTCCTCGAGCAGCTCATCGGCGACGTCCGGGACGCCGCCGTCGAGCACCCCGGAGCCGCCGTGCAGGAGGGGGCGGGCGCCGGGGGAAGATGACCGGCGTGAACGCCGAGCCCGCCCCCACGCCGGGGGGCGCCGACCCCCGTCCCGGCGTCATCACCCCCGCCATCCCGACGCCGTACGCCAGGGCGCTCCCGGCCGAGGTCACCGCCCGCTGGCAGGCCCGCTTCCGGGCGCCGCGGGTGAGCCTCCCGGACTGGGCGCTGGAGGCCCCGCACCGCTGCCTGTACACCTCCGACGTCAGCGGCGTCGTCGAGCAGTACGCCTGGGACCGGCGGACCGACGTCCACCGGCAGGTCACCGACCGGGCCAACGGCACGCTGATCGGCACGCTCAGCCCGGACGGCGAGACGATCTGGTGGTTCGCCGACACCGACGGCGACGAGTTCGGCACCTGGATGGTCCAGCCCTTCGCCGGCGGGGCAGACCGCGTCGCCGTGCCGGAGGTCGAGCCGGCCTATCCGGCGGGGCTGGAGATCGGCACCCGCGTCGTGGCGATCGGCCGGTCCACCGACGACGGCTCCGAGCTGTGGCTGGCCCCGGTCGGCGGCACACCGCGGGTGGTCTACCGGCACGAGGACCCCGCGTCCGTGGACGCGCTCACCCACGACGAGGACCTGCTGGTCATCTCGCACTCCGAGCACGGCGACCCGCGCTACCCGGCGCTGCGCGTGCTCCGGACCTCCGACGACTCGGTGCTCGCGGAGAAGTGGGACGGCGAGGGCCGCGGTCTGCACGCGCTGGAGTTCGCCCCGCTGCCCGGCGACCGGCGGCTGCTGGTCGGCCACGAGCGCCGCGGCCGCGAGGAGCTGCTCGTCTGGGACGTCGGCACGGACACCGAGACCGAGCTCGTCCTCGACCTGCCCGGGGACGTCACCGCCGGCTGGTACCCCGACGGCACCGCGCTGCTGGTCGGGCACGACCACGCCGCCCGCAGCGAGCTCTACCGCTACGACCTGGCCACCGGGACGCTCGAGGCGCTGGACACCCCGCGCGGCGTGGTCCGCGGGGCCACCGCCCGCCCGGACGGCACGGTGGAGCTGGCCTGGTCGAACGCCCAGCAGCCGCCGGTGATCCGCCGGGCCGACGGGCCGGTCGTGCTGGCCGCCCCCGGCGAGGAGCCCCCGGCCGCCTACCCGGTGGAGGACCGCTGGGTGCCCGGGCCGGGCGGCGACGTGCACGCGCTGCTGGTGCGCCCGGCCGGTCCCGCCCCGTACGCGACGGCGTTCCTGGTGCACGGCGGGCCGGAGTCGGCCGACGACGACTCCTACCGCGCCCGCCGGGCGGCCTACGTGGACGCCGGCTACGCGGTCGTGCACGTCAACTACCGCGGGTCCACCGGCTACGGCAGCGCCTGGCGGGACGCGCTGACCGGTCGGCCGGGGCTGACCGAGCTCGAGGACGTGGCCGCGGTCTACGACGCGCTCGTGGCGGAGGGGTTCCTCGACCCGGGACGCGCGCTGATCACCGGCGGCTCGTGGGGCGGCTTCCTCACCCTGCTCGGGCTGGGCACCCAGCCCGAGCGCTGGGCCGCCGGGATCGCCGAGGTGCCGGTCGCGGACTACCTCGCCGCCTACGAGGACGAGATGGAGGGCCTGCGGGCCTACGACCGGGCGCTGTTCGGCGGGTCACCGGAGGAGGTGCGCGACGTGTACGTCCGCTCCTCGCCGATCACCTACGTCGACGACGTCCGCGCACCGGTGCTCGTGGTCGCCGGCGCCAACGACCCGCGCTGCCCCATCCGGCAGATCGAGAACTACCTGGGCCGCCTCGACGAGCTGGACAAACCGCACGAGGTGTACCGGTTCGACGCCGGCCACGGGTCGCTGGTCATCGAGGAGACCATCCGCCAGGTCGAGGTCGCGCTGAGCTTCGCGCTCCGCAACGTCCGCCCGTAGCGGAGTGCAGGAGTGCAGGGACCCTGCACTCCTGCACTCCGCTCAGCGCGAGCGGGCGATGAGCTCGGCGATCTGGACGGTGTTGAGCGCGGCGCCCTTGCGCAGGTTGTCGTTGCTCACGAACAGCGCCAGGCCGCGGCCGTCGTCCACGCCCGGGTCCTGCCGGATGCGGCCGACGTAGCTCGGGTCCTGCCCGGCCGCCTGCTGCGGGTTCGGCACGGCGGTCAGCTCCACGCCGGGTGCGCCGGTGAGCAGCTCGGTGGCCCGCTCGACCGACAGCGGGCGGGCGAACTCGACGTTGAGCGACAGCGAGTGCCCGGTGAAGACCGGCACCCGGACGCAGGTGCCCGACACCCGCAGCTCCGGGATCTCGAGGATCTTGCGGCTCTCGTTGCGGAGCTTCTGCTCCTCGTCGGTCTCGTGGGTGCCGTCGTCGACCAGCGAGCCGGCCATCGGCAGCACGTTGTAGGCGATCGGCTTCACGTACTTGACCGGCTCGGGGAAGGTCACCGCCGTCCCGTCGTGGGTCAACTCGGCGGCCTTGTCCACGACCGCCTTGACCTGGGTGTCGAGCTCCTCGACCCCGGCCAGGCCGCTGCCGGACACCGCCTGGTAGGTGCTCGCCACGATGCGGACCAGCTGGGCCTCGTCGTGCAGCGGCTTGAGCACCGGCATCGCGGCCATCGTGGTGCAGTTGGGGTTGGCGATGATGCCCTTGCGCACCTCGCCGAGGGCGTGCGGGTTCACCTCGGCGACGATCAGCGGGACGTCGGGGTCGCGCCGCCACGCCGAGCTGTTGTCGATCACGGTGACGCCGGCCTCGGCGTACTTCGGCGCCAGCGCCCGGGAGGTGGTCGCGCCCGCGGAGAACAGCGCGACGTCCAGGCCGGTGGGGTCGGCGGTGGCGGCGTCCTCGACGCGGATCTCGCCGTCGCCCCACGGCAGGGTGCTGCCGGCCGAGCGGGCGGAGGCGAACAACCGCAGCTCGCTGATCGGGAAGTCGCGCTCGGCGAGGATCCGGCGCATCACGGCGCCCACCTGGCCGGTGGCGCCGACGACGCCGACCCGCAGTCCGTCGTTGCGCAGGCTCATCGTCCGGTCCCTCCGTAGACGACCGCCTCGGCCTCGTCGGTGCCGAGGTCGAAGGCGTCGTGCACCGCGCGGACGGCGAGGTCCACGTCGGTGTCGCGGCACACGACGGAGATGCGGATCTCCGAGGTGCTGATCAGTTCGAGGTTGACGCCGGCGTCGGCCAGCGCGCCGAAGAAGCGGGCCGAGACCCCCGGGTGCGACCGCATCCCCGCGCCGACCAGGGACACCTTGCCGATGTGCTGGTCGAACCGGACGTCGGTGTAGCCGACGGTGTGCTTGACCTTCTCCAGCGCCGCGATCGCGGCCGGGCCGTCGCTCTTGGGCAGCGTGAAGGAGATGTCGGCGAGCTTGCTCGCCTCGGCCGACACGTTCTGCACGATCATGTCGATGTTGATCTCCGCGTCGGCGAGCACGCGGAAGATCTGCGCCGCCTCACCCGGCCGGTCGGGCACACCGAAGACGGTGATCTTGCCCTCGGAGCGGTCGTGCGCGACGCCGGTGATGATGGCCTGTTCCACCGTGAGGTCCTCCATCGAGCCGGTCACGATCGTGCCGGGGAGCTGGGAGTAGGAGCTGCGGACGTGCACCGGGATGCCGTAGCGGCGGGCGTACTCGACGCAGCGGAGCATGAGCACCTTGGCCCCGGAGGCGGCGAGCTCGAGCATCTCCTCGTAGGTGATGCGGTCCAGCCGCCGGGCGTTGGGCACGATCCGCGGGTCGGCGGTGAAGACGCCGTCGACGTCGGTGTAGATCTCGCAGACGTCAGCCTGCAGCGCGGCGGCGACCGCGACCGCGGTGGTGTCGGAGCCACCGCGGCCCAGCGTCGTCACGTCCTTGGTGTCCTGGCTGACGCCCTGGAAGCCGGCCACGATGACGATCGCGCCCTCGTCCAGCGCCCCGCGCAGCCGGCCCGGCGTGACGTCGATGATCCGCGCCTTGCCGTGGCTCGAGGTCGTGATCACCCCGGCCTGGGAGCCGGTGAACGACCGCGCCTGGTAGCCGTGCGTGTTGATCGCGATGGCCAGCAGCGCCATGGAGATCCGCTCGCCGGCGGTGAGCAGCATGTCCAGCTCGCGCCCGGCCGGGTCGTCGGTGATCTGAGCCGCGAGGTCCAGCAGCTCGTCGGTCGTGTCACCCATCGCGGAGACCACGACGACGACGTCGTCGCCGTCCTTCTTGGCCGCGACGATGCGCTCGGCGACGCGCTTGATGTGCGCGGCGGAGGCGACGGAGGAGCCGCCGTACTTCTGGACGACGAGGGCCACGGGTCCACAGGCTACCGACGTCCGCGCGGACCGTGGTTGCGTCCCCCGGGACGGGACGATGTGATCACGCGGTGGACGATCCGGAGCTCTGGTTGCTGACCGCGGAGGAGCGCGGCAACCCGGCCACGACACTGCCCGGGTGGACGGCCGGCAACCTCGCCGAGCCACTCCTGCACGGCAGCACCTACTTCGCCCGGCTGGTCGAGGAGGTCCGCACGCTCAACGCCGGGGACCACCTGTTCTTCACCGACTGGCGCGGCGATCCCGACGAGCTGCTGCAGGACGGTGGCCCCACCGTCGCCGAGCTGTTCACCGAGGCGGTGAAACGCGGTGTCTGCGTCCGCGGCCTGGTCTGGCGGTCGCACATGGACCGCCTGGCGCTGAGCAAGGAGGCCAACCGGGCGCTGGACGTCGAGATCGAGCACGGCGGCGGCGAGGTGATCCTCGACCAGCGGATCCGCCGGTTCGGCAGCCACCACCAGAAGCTGGTCGTCCTCCGGCACGACGAGGACTCCTCGAAGGACGTCGCGTTCGTCGGGGGGATCGACCTCTGTCACGGGCGGCGCGACGACGCCGACCACCACGGCGACCCGCAGCCGCTGCCGATGGCGGCCGCCTACGGCGAGAACCCGCCGTGGCACGACGTCCAGCTGCAGGTCCGCGGGCCGGCCGTGCACGTGCTCGACACCGTCTTCCGCGAGCGCTGGAACGACCCCAACAGCCCCGACCAGGACCACCCGATCGCCTGGATCCACGACAAGCTGCACCACACGCGGCTGCACGCCGACCCCCTGCCGCCGCAGCTGCCGCCGCCGCCGGAGTGCGGCCCGCACTTCGTGCAGAACCTCCGGACCTACCCGGCGATCCGGCCGCCGTACGACTTCGCGCCGAACGGCGAACGCTCGGTGGCCCGCGGCTACACGAAGGCGATCAAGCGAGCGCGGCGGCTGATCTACCTCGAGGACCAGTACATGTGGTCGGCCGAGGTCGCCCGTCTGTTCGCCGAGGCCCTGCGCGACCACCCGGACCTCCACCTCGTCGTCGTCGTCCCCCGCGTGCCCGACCAGGACGGCGCGTTCGCCGAGCGGCCGCAGTACGTCGGCCGCTGGCAGGCGATCGAGCTGTGCCGCAAGGCGGGCCAGGGACGCGTGCACGTGTTCGACGTCGAGAACCACGTGGGCACCCCGGTCTACGTCCACGCGAAGGTGTGCGTGGTCGACGACACCTGGGTCAGCGTCGGCAGCGACAACTTCAACCGGCGCTCGTGGACCCACGACAGCGAGCTGTCCAGCACCGTCCTCGACACCACCCGTGACCACCGGGAGCCGCGCGACCCGGCCGGGACCGGGGAGGGCGCTCGTACGTTCGCCCGGGACCTGCGGCTGGCCCTGGCACGCGAGCACCTGGACCTCGCCGCCGACGGCAGCGAGGACGACCAGGTGCTGGACCCCGACGCGTTCGTCGACGTCCTCATCCAGCGCGCGGCGGCGCTCGACGCGTGGCACGACGGCGGCCGGCGAGGGCCCCGCCCCCCGGGCCGGCTGCGCGAGCACCACGCCGAACGGCTGCCGCTGTTCACCCGGCTCTGGGCGACGCCGGTCTACCGGCTGTTCGACGACCCGGACGGCCGTCCGTTGCGGCTGCGGCTGGCCAAGCGCTTCTGACGCCCGCCGCGATGGCTCCCCGCGGGCACCGCCCCCGCCGCGGGCGACTTCTCGCGGTCACCGCCACGGACCGGGACCGTCCCCGCGGATGCTCGTGCTCTGCCCACCCCGGTGGGCAGAGCACGAGAGGGAGCCCCCGAGTAGACCTCCGGCCGTGCTCGTGCTCTGCCCCCGCCTGTGGGTAGAGCACGAGCTTCCACAGATCGACCTGTCGGGTCCGGACGTCAGCAGCGGGGCGCGACGCTCGAGAGCGTGACGGAACTGGATCTCGGTGGCGTCCTGCGCCGCATCCGTCGCGTCGCCGACCTGTCGCAGCGGGAGCTGGCGGAGAACATCGGCGTCTCCAAGTCCGCGGTCGCCGCCGCGGAGAGCGGACAGCGGGGCCTGGACGCCCGGGCGCTGGCGCGCGCCGCGGCGCTGGCGGGACTGCGGCTGGTCCTGGTCGACGGGGCCGCCCGGGTCGTGCCGGGCATGGACCCCGGCGCGGTGGTGGACGAGGCGGGGCGGCGCTACCCCGCACACCTGGACACCCGGTACACCGACGAGGGGTGGTGGCACGACGAGCACCGCTACAGCCGTCGACGGCTCTGGTACACGTTCGACCGGGACCGTCAGCGGCGCGACGCCACCCGCCGCGTCCGCGGGACGCCCGCCGACCACCAGCTGCCCCGCCCGGGCGACGCCCCGGAGCAGCGGGCGGAGGCACGCCGGCTGGCGCGGTGGCGGGTCCGGGAGGCCGAGCGGCAGCGCCGGTTCCTCGCCGGCGAGCTGAACGGCGTGGACCTGGGCTTCCGGTGCGACTGCCCGCCCGCGTGCGACGAGCTCGAGGACCGGCCCGGCCCGGCGGTGCACGCGCCCGATTGCCCGTGTCGCTGCGACCTCGCCTGAGCCGCTGCTACCGTGAGCCCGTGCGCGGCAGCCTCCTGCTTACCCGCCGCGGCGAGGCCCTCTCCTAGGTCGGCCCCCTCGCCGCGGAGTCCGCGCGTTCCCGGCGCCCTGCTGACCGCCCCCGGAGCTGAGTCCAGCCCGCGCCCTGAGGAGCGACACCCGTGAGCAGGAACACGAACGACAAGCACCCGCACGTCCGCAACCCGCAGCGCGCCTCCGGCATGCCGGTCCACCGGTACGCCCCCTTCACCCCGGTCGTGCTGCCCGACCGCACCTGGCCCGACGTCGTCACGACGACGGCCCCGCGCTGGTGCGCGGTCGACCTGCGCGACGGCAACCAGGCGCTCATCGACCCCATGACGCCCGACCGCAAGCGGCGGATGTTCGAGCTGCTGGTCCGGATGGGCTACAAGGAGATCGAGGTCGGCTTCCCGGCGGCCAGCCAGACCGACTTCGACTTCGTCCGGCAGCTCATCGAGGACGACCTGGTACCCGACGACGTCACCATCCAGGTGCTGACCCAGGCCCGGGACGAGCTGATCGAGCGCACCTACGAGTCGCTGCGCGGCGCGAAGCAGGCGATCGTCCACCTCTACAACTCGACGTCCACCCTGCAGCGGCGGGTCGTGTTCGGCTCCGACCGTGCGGGCATCGTCGACATCGCCGTCCACGGCGCGCAGGTGGTGCGCAAGCTGGCCGAGCAGCTGAGCGGCACCGAGATCTCCTTCGAGTACTCCCCCGAGTCCTTCACCGGCACCGAGCTGGACTTCGCCGTCGAGGTCTGCAACGCCGTCACCGACGTCTGGGAGCCCACTCCGGACCGGCCGACGATCATCAACCTGCCGGCCACGGTGGAGATGGCCGAGCCGACGGTGTACGCCGACCAGATCGAGTGGATGCACCGCAACCTGGGCCGGCGCGACGCCGTCGTCCTCAGCCTGCACCCGCACAACGACCGCGGCACCGCCGTCGCCGCCGCCGAGCTGGGCTACCGCGCCGGGGCCGACCGCATCGAGGGCTGCCTGTTCGGCAACGGTGAGCGCACCGGCAACGTCGACCTGGTCACCCTGGG
Source organism: Geodermatophilus sp. CPCC 206100 (assembly GCF_048569675.1). Taxonomy (NCBI): domain Bacteria; kingdom Bacillati; phylum Actinomycetota; class Actinomycetes; order Geodermatophilales; family Geodermatophilaceae; genus Geodermatophilus; species Geodermatophilus sp. CPCC 206100. The sequence continues at coordinate 36,877 of NZ_JAQISV010000015.1, read as the reverse complement.
GCTGAACCTGTTCAGCCAGGGCATCGACCCGCAGATCGACTTCTCCGACATCGACGAGATCCGCCGCACCGTGGAGTACTGCAACCAGCTGGGCGTGCACGAGCGCCACCCCTACGGCGGCGACCTGGTCTACACCGCGTTCTCCGGCTCGCACCAGGACGCGATCAACAAGGGCTTCAAGGCACTGGAGGCCGACGCCCGGGCCGCGGAGAAGCCGGTCGAGGACATGCCCTGGGCCGTGCCGTACCTGCCGATCGACCCCAAGGACGTCGGCCGCAGCTACGAGGCCGTCATCCGGGTCAACAGCCAGTCCGGCAAGGGCGGCGTCGCCTACATCATGAAGACCGAGAACCACCTCGACCTGCCGCGCCGGCTGCAGATCGAGTTCAGCGCGGTGGTCCAGCGGCACACCGACGACGAGGGCGGCGAGGTGACCGCCCAGCAGATGTGGGCGGCCTTCTCCAGCGAGTACCTGCCCGACCTGGACGCGCCGTGGGGCCGCTTCGCGCTGGCCGGTCACCGGCACACCGCGCACGGGGCGCAGCTCGACGAGATGGTGGTCGAGCTGGTCGACAACGGCGTCCCGACGACGGTCTCCGGGCGCGGGAACGGGCCCATCGCCGCGTTCGTCGACGCGCTGCGGACCGTCGACGTCGACGTCCGGGTGCTCGACTACGCCGAGCACGCCATGTCCGCCGGCGGTGACGCGCGAGCGGCGGCCTACGTCGAGTGCGCCGTCGGCGAGCGGGTGCTGTGGGGCGTGGGCATCGACCCGAACATCGTCAGCGCGTCCCTGCGCGCGGTCGTCTCGGCGGTGAACCGCGCACAGCGGTAGAAATCCTGCGTGCGGGCGTCGGAGAGTGCCGGGCCCGGACGACGGAGGGCTGTGAGCGGCAGCCCGGGATCGCGTGCGGTGGCACCACCGCCCGATCCCGGGCTGCTGTCGCTCTACGACCGCGCGCTGCCCGAGGTCTACGGCTACCTGCTGTCCCGGTGCGGGCAGCGGGCGCTGGCCGAGGACCTCACCGCGGAGACGTTCCTCGCCGCGGTCCGGGCCGAGGCCGGCGGCGGTGGGCCGGTCACGGTGCCGTGGCTCATCGGCACCGCGCGGCACAAGCTGGTCGACCACTGGCGCCGGCAGGAGCGCGAGCAGCGCAGCCTGCAGCTGGTCGCGGGCGGGGACGAGGCCGCCGAGGACCCGTGGGAGGTCCGACTCGACGCCCTGCGCGCCGGGCAGGTGCTCGGGCAGCTGAGCACCCAGCACCGGGCCGCGCTGACCCTCCGCTACGTCGACGACCTGCCGGTGCCCCAGGTCGCGGCCCTCCTCGGACGGACCGTGCACGCTACCGAGGCGCTCCTGGTCCGCGCCCGCACCGCCTTCCGCCGCGTCTACGAGTCCACGGGAGGTGCCCGGTGACCGATCCCGAGCGGCCCTTCCGAGGACTGCAGCGGCCGGCCGCCGCGGCCGACCCCGACCCCCGCTTCGCCGCCGAGCTCCGGGACCGGCTGCGCCGTGCGCTGCTGGAGCAGTCCCCGGTCGACGTTCCGTCCCGATCCACCGATCCCTCCGGAGGTGCCCCGATGTCGCAGCTGGTCCCCTACCTGGTCGTCCGCGACGCCCGCGCGGCGATGGCCTGGTACGCCGAGGCGCTCGGCGCCCGCGTCGTGGGCGATCCGTACGTCTCCGACGACGACCGCATCGGCCACGCCGAGCTCGACGTGGGGGGCGTGCCGCTCTACCTCGCCGACGAGCACCCCGAGCTGGGGCTCACCGGCCCCGAGAGCGGGCGGGTCAGCGTCTCGCTGCACCTGGCCGTTCCCGACGTCGACGGCGCCGTCGCCCGCGCCGCCGCGGTGGGGGCGACCGTGGAGCGCGAGCCCACCGACGCCCCGTACGGGCGCACGGGCGTGCTCGTGGACCCGTACGGGCACCGCTGGATGCTGCAGACCCCGGTCGGGGCGTCGTCCGCGCCCCGGCCGCCGGTCCGGTCCGGCGACACCGTCTACCTGACCCTGCGCGTGCCGGACGGCGCCCGGGCCCGCGACTTCTACGAGGCCGTGCTCGGCTGGTCGATGAGCTCCGGCCGGGTAGAGGACGGCTGGGAGGACCAGTCGGTGACCCCCATGGTGGGCATCGGCGGCGGCGCGTCGCACGACCTGGGCGCCGTGCCGATGTACGCCGTCGACGACATCGAGGTCGCCGTCGCCGCGGTGCGGACGGCGGGCGGTCAGGCCGGTGAGGTCGAGCGCCAGCCCTACGGCCTGTCGGCGTACTGCCGCGACGACCAGGGGCTGCCGTTCTGGCTGGGCCAGCTGGGCTGACTCCGGCTCAGCCGGCCGGCATCGAGCGCGGCGGGTCCTCCGGCGGGGCGTCCCCGGGCTCGTCGCCGCGGTAGACGACGTCCTGCGCGGTCCCGTCGCCGAGCTCGTCCACCAGCAGCAGGTCGCGGCGGACGTGCCGGCGCCGGTAGGCCACCCGGCTGATCATGTGCGCGCTCACCGGCGCGGTCAGCAGCTGGAAGGCCGCGACCAGGAGCAGCATCCAGGCCGCCGACCAGCTGCTGAGCCGGATCGCGCCGCCGACCATGACCAGCAGCACCCCGAGCACCTGCGGCTTGGTGCCGGCGTGCATCCGGGACAGCACGTCGGGGAACCGCACCAGACCCAGGCCGGCGGTCAGGCAGAGGGCGGCGCCGGCGAGCAGGCAGGCGACCGCGAGGACGTCGGCGACGCTGCTCATCGCTGGACCCCGGACCCGTTCCGCTCCTCCGCGGCCTCCGGCAGGCCGACGTCCCGGCCGTCGCTCGTGTGCGCCCGCACGAGCATCCCGCCGACGTAGCGGGCGATCGACACCGAGCCGACGAAGGCCAGCAGCGAGACGACGACGAGCACGGGCACGACCGTCGGGTCCCGCTCGAGCGCGGCGTACACCGCCAGGCCCGCGGAGATGATCACCAGCAGGGTGTCGGTGGCGACCACCCGGTCCAGCAGCGACGGCCCGAGCGCCAGCCGCACCAGGGCCAGCGCGGCACCGCTGCCGACCAGCCCGTAGAGGAGGTAGGACACGACGGTCACGGCACCCGCTCCCCGGTCGAGGTCCCCGCGGTCGCGGCCAGACCCTCGATGTCCGCGGCCGACCCGAAGGCGCGGACGAGGCGCTCCTCGGTGCGCAGCACGTCGGCCCGCTCGCGCTCGATCGCGTCCCGGTCGCGCACGTGCAGCAGGTGGACGGTCATGACCCGGTGCTCCCGGTCCAGGTCGAGCACCAGCGATCCCGGGACGAGCGAGGTCGCCTCGGCCACCATCGTCAGCAGCAGGTCGGAGTCGGCGCGCAGCTGGACCCGGATGATCGCCGATCCGCCGTCGGCCCGTCTCGGGCGCAGCGCCAGCCAGGCCACCTGGGCGCCGGAGAGGACGAGGTCCCCGGCGAAGTGGCCGAGGAACACCAGCGCGGACACAGGGCGGAACCGGACGCCGCCGACCACGTGCGGCAGCGGCAGGAGGACCAGCACGGTCAGGGCGACCACCAGGCCGCTGATCACGTTGGCCCACGACCAGGTCCCCCAGAGCAGGATCCAGACGAGCACCAGCCACAGGACCAGCGGGAGCTGGTGGCGCAACCGCGTCGGAGCGGTGTCGACGGTCACGTCGCGTCCTCCGCGCCGAAGACCGCGGTCAGGTACGGCGTGCGGTCCAGCAGGTCGGTCGCGGCCCGGTCGGCGATGCCGTAGAGCGGCCCGGCGAGCCCGGTGAGGGCCACGGTGACCGCGACCAGGCCGGCCGTCGCGGCCACCATCGTCGACGGCAGCGGGCGCAGCGCCCGGGTGGCGGCCGCCGGCGGTGGCAGGTCCGGCTCGGCGGCGGTGGCCACCCGGGTGTGCCGTCGCCAGGCGTCCTGGAAGGCGGTGCGCGGGGCCTCGCCGTCCGACTCCGGACCGGCGTCGGAGGTCCGGCCGGAGCCCGCGTCGGCGGCGGCGGCGGCCGCGGTGTCGTCGGCCGGCGCCTGCGACGGGGGCCGCCAGAACGCGCGGGTCCAGACGCGGGCGACGGCCAGCAGCGTCAGGAGACTGGTGGCCACGCCACCCGCGACGAGGACCATCGCCAGCGAGCTGCCCTCCGCGACGCCCGCCTGCAGCAGCCCGAGCTTGCCGATGAAGCCCGACAGCGGCGGGATGCCGGCCAGGTTCATGGCCGGCACGAAGAACAGCACGGCCAGCAGCGGCGAGCGCCGGGCCAGGCCGCCCAACTTGTTCACCGACGTCGTCCCGCCCTGCCGCTCGACCAGCCCGGCCACGAGGAACAGCGTGGTCTGGATGGCGATGTGGTGGGCCACGTAGAACACCGCGCCGGCCAGGCCCTGCGCCGTCCCCAGGGCGATGCCGAACACCATGTACCCGATGTGGCTGACGAGGGTGAACGACAGCAGCCGCCGCAGGTCGGTCTGCGCGACCGCGCCCAAGATGCCGATGAGCATCGTCGCGAGCGCGGCCCACATGAGCAGGTCGTCGAGCGCGCCGCCGGGGAACAGCAGCGTCTGGGTGCGGATGATCGCGTAGACGCCGACCTTGGTGAGCAGGCCGGCGAAGACCGCGGTGACCGGCGCCGGGGCGGTCGGGTAGCTGTCGGGCAGCCACGCCGACAGCGGGAACACCGCCGCCTTGATCCCGAACGCGATGAGCAGCATCGACTGCAGCAGCACCTGGGTGCCCTCGGGCAGCTCGGCCAGTCGCACCGCGAGGTCGGCCATGTTCACCGTGCCGGTCGCGGCGTAGACGAGGCCGATGCCGGCGAGGAAGATCAGCGAGCTGGTCAGGCTCACGATCACGTAGGTGATGCCGCCCCGGATGCGCGGCGCGGTCCCGCCCAGGGTGAGGAGCACGTACGAGGCCATGAGCAGGATCTCGAAGCCGACGTAGAGGTTGAACAGGTCGCCGGCCAGGAACGCGTTGCTCACGCCCGCGACCAGCACGAGGAACGTCGGGTGGAAGATCGACAGGGGCGTCTCCTCCGACCCGTCGGCCGCGCCCTGGCCGACGGCGAAGACGAGCACGCTGAGGGCCACGGTCGACGCGACGACGAGCATCAGCGCCGACAGGCGGTCCACGACCAGCACGATGCCCAGGGGGACCGGCCAGCCGCCGACGGAGACAGCGGTCGCGCCGTCGGCGTCGGCGGTCAGCAGGAGGACCACCGAGACGACCAGCACCGCGGTGAGGACGGCGAGGCTGAGCAGCCGCTGGTAGCGCGGGTGCCCGGCGACGATGAGCGTCCCCGCGGCGCCGAGCAGCGGCAGCAGGACCGGCAGCGGGGTGAGGACGTCGGTCACCGCGAGCCCGCCCCCGCGGGCAGGTCGACGTCGTCGGCGAGGACGTCGTCCTCGTCGCCGGTGTGCAGGCTGTCGGCGTGGCCGGCGATGCGGTCCTCGGGGGCCAGGTCGTCGGGGTCGAGCTCGTCGGCGTCGGTGCCGGCGCGCGCGGCGACCCGGCGGTCCTCCTCGTCGGTGCCGACGACCTCCTGGCGCACCAGCCGCCAGGAGCGGTGGATCATCGCGAGCACGAAGGCCGAGACGCCGAAGGTGATGACGATCGCGGTGAGGATCAGGGCCTGCGGCAGCGGGTCGGTCATCTGCTCCGGGTCGGAGTAGCCGAGCAGCGGCGCCAGCCCGGCCGCGCCGCCGGCCGACAGGATCAGCAGGTTGGTCGCGTTGCCCATCAGGATGAAGCCCAGGAGCACACGGGTGAGGCTGCGGTCGAGCAGCAGGTAGACGCCGGCCGCGTAGAGACCGCCGATGATCACCGGCAGCACGATCGTGGGGGTCATCGGACCACCACCTCCCCGGGTTCGAGTTCGACGGGGTCGGACTCGTCCTCCTGACGGTCGAGCTCCGCACCGAGGCTGCGCAGCACGTCGAGGACCAGTCCGACGACGATGAGGTAGACCCCGATGTCGAAGAACAGCGAGGTCACGAGCTTGATGTGGCCGAACACCGGCAGGTCGGTCTCCAGGATCGCCGTCTGCAGCACCTCGCCGCCCAGCAGCAGGCCGCCCACGCCGGTGCCACCGGCGAACAGCAGCCCGGCGCCGAGCAGCAGCCCGGGGGCCACGGGCGCGGCCTCCCCCAGCTCGTAGCGGCCGCCGGCGAGGTAGCGCAGCACCAGCGCCAGGCCCGCGACCAGCCCGCCGGCGAAGCCGCCGCCGGGCTCGTTGTGCCCGGAGAACAGCAGGTAGATCGAGAACACCGTGATCGTGTGGAACAGGATCCGGGTGATCACCTCGAGCACCACCGAGCGGCGGGCCGGGTCGAGGGTCGCGGTCGCGGCCAGCCAGCGGTTGCGCGGCGCCCGACCGGCCTGCGGCCGCGGCCGCGGCGTCCCGTCGTCGGAGAACCGGTCCACCCCACCGGTGCGCCCGCGCAGGAAGACCAGGCTGGCCACGCCGGTGGCGGCGACGACGAGCAGCGAGATCTCGCCGAGGGTGTCCCAGGCGCGGATGTCGACCAGCGTCACGTTGACGATGTTCTTGCCGCCGCCGAACTCGAAGGCCTCCTCGGGGTAGTCGGCCGACACCGGCGTCGCCGTGCGGGTGGCGAGCACCACCGCGCCGACGACGCCCATGAAGGCGCCAACCGCGACGGCGATCACGCCGCGGACGGCGCGCTCCCGCGGGCGGTGCCGCTCGGTGATGTCCTTGGGCAGCTTGCGCAGCACGAGGACGAACACGACGAGGGTCAGGGTCTCGACGAGGAACTGGGTGAGCGCGAGATCGGGGGCGCCCTGCAGGACGAAGAGCACGGCGGAGCCGTAGCCGGTGACCCCGACGACCAGCACCGCCGACAGCCGCTGCCGGATCCGCAGGGCCAGCAGGGCCGCGGTGATGACGACGACGCCGACCATGGCCTGCACCGGGGTGTCCCAGGCCCGCCACTCCCCCGGCCACGGCGCCCGGGTCAGCAGGATCGTGCCCGGCAGGGCGAGCACCACGACGAGGATGGTGCCCAGGTAGGCCGGCAGCGAGCCCCGCTGGGTGGTGCCGGTGACCAGCACGGAGAGCCGGTCCAGGCCCTGGACGACGTTCCAGTAGCCCTCGTCGGCCGAGGCGCCGACCGCCAGCCGGCGCTGCAGCCGGTTGAGGGGCGTCCGCAGCGCGAAGAGGGCGGCGCCGCCGAGCAGGGTGACCGCCGACAGGGCCAGCGCCGGCTGCAGCCCGTGCCACAGCGCCAGCTCCTCGTACTCGGGGGCCAGCAGCGGCAGCGTCTCCGCGTACCCGTCGACCAGCGGGGCCAGCACCGGGCTGGCCGGCCCGGCGACCAGCCCGAGCACGGCCAGCAGCGCGGGCGCGGTGAGGAACAGCGCGCCCGGCGGGTGCGCGAGCTCGGTCGGGGCGACCCCGGGCTTGCGGGCGAAGGCACCCCAGAGGAAGCGCAGGGTGTACGCGGCGGTGAGGATCGAGCCGAGGACCAGCCCGGTCAGCTCCCCCGCGGCCGCGGCCCGCGAGGGCAGCCCGCCCTCCCACAGCGCGGTGAACGCCGCCTCCTTGCCGACGAACCCGAACATCGGTGGCACGCCGGCCATCGATGCGCCGGCGAGCAGCCCGATGCCGGCCAGCACGGGCAGCCGCCGGGCCAGCCCGGACAGCTTCCGCAGGTCCCGGGTCCCGGTCGAGTGGTCGACGACCCCGACGGTGAGGAACAGCGTGGACTTGAACAGCGCGTGTGCGACGGTCATCGCCAGCCCGGCGGCGGCCAGCTCGCGGCTGCCCGCGCCCACCAGCACCAGCAGGAAGCCCAGCTGGCTCACCGTGCCGAAGGCCAGCAGCAGCTTGAGGTCGTTCTGGCGCAGCGCGCGGTACCCGCCGACCAGCATCGTGGCCAGGCCGAGGCCCAGCACGACCGGTCGCCAGCCGGGGACATCGGCGAAGCCGGGTGCCAGCCGGGCGACCAGGTAGATGCCGGCCTTCACCATCGCCGCGGCGTGCAGGTAGGCGCTGACCGGGGTCGGCGCCTCCATGGCCGCGGGCAGCCAGAAGTGGAAGGGCACCATCGCCGACTTGGTCACCGCGCCGGCCAGCACCAGCGCCGTCCCGGCGACCATGGCACCGCCGCTGCCGGGGTCCGCGACGACCTCGGAGAGCAGGAACGAGCCGCTGGCCTGCCCGATCACGATCAGCCCGACCAGCATGGCCAGGCCGCCCGCCGTGGTCAGGATCAGGGCCTGGGACGCCGCCCGCCGCGCGGCCAGCCGCCGACCCGACCCGCCGATGAGCAGGAAGGAGAAGACGGTGGTGAGCTCCCAGAACACGTACAGGAGCAGCATGTCGTCGGCCAGGACCAGGCCCAGCATCGACCCCGCGAAGGCGGTGAGGTTGCCGGCGAAGCGGCCGGTGCCCTCGTCGTCGGGCTCGAAGTAGCGCGCGCAGTAGAGGAAGACCAGGGCGCCGACGCCGGTCACCAGCGCCGCGAAGGTCAGCGCCAGGGCGTCCAGCCGGAGCGCGACGTCGAGGTCGAGGGCGGGGATCCACGACACGCTCTCGCGGACGTCGTCGCCGGCGAGGACGGCGCGCAGGTGCAGCATCGTCCAGACGAAGCCGGCGGCCGGCACCAGCGCCAGGAGGAGGAAGGCCTGCCGCCCCCACCACCGCACGAGGACCGGCGCGAGGACGCCGGCGACCAGGTGGACGAGCAGCAGAGCGAGCATGTGTCTCCGGGAGTCGTTGGGCGGCTCGGGGACACCAGGAACGTCGGTCGTCGACGGCCGGCGGTGCGCCCACTTTACCTGCCGGGCGTGACCAGCCCGCTCTCGTAGGCGAACGCGACCGCCTGCACCCGGTCGCGCAGGCCCAGCTTCAGCAGCAGCCGGCTCACGTGGGTCTTGACCGTGGCCTCGCCCAGGTGGAGCCGCGCGGCGATCTCGGCGTTGGACAACCCGGCCGCGACCAGGGCCAGGACGTCGGTCTCCCGCTCGGTCAGCTGCGCGAGCGCCCCGGCCCGCCCCGGGTCGGGTGCCGGCGCGGCGGCGAAGGACTCGATCACCCGCAGCGTCACCGCGGGGTCCAGGAGGCCGTGCCCGGCGGCGACGGTCCGGACGGCGGCGACGAGGTCCTCGGGCGGGGCGACCTTGAGCAGGAACCCGCTGACGCCGGCCCGCAGCGCCGCGGCCACGTACTCGTCCTCGTCGAAGGTGGTGAGCACGATGACGCGGGTCGGGAGCTCGGCGGCGACCAGCCGGCGGGCGGCCTCGAGCCCGTCCATCCCGGGCATGCGGACGTCGAGCAGCACGACGTCCGGCCGCGTCCCGGTGACCACCCGGACCCCCGCGGCGCCGTCGGCCGCCTCGCCCACCACCTCGATGTCGGGCTCGGCGGCCAGCACCATGCGCAGCCCGGTGCGCACCATCGCCTGGTCGTCGACCAGGACCACGCGGATCGTCACGCGGGGACCCCCGCCCTGGCCGGAACCGCGAGCGGGAAGGACGCGCGGACCCGGTAGCCGCCGCCGCGGACCGGGCCGACCTCCAGCCGGCCGCCGACGACCGCCACCCGCTCCCGCATGTGCAGCTGCCCCGAGCCGCCGGTGCCCGGGACCGCCGGCGGCGTCGCGACCCGGGGCCGGCCGTCGTCGGTGACGGTCACGGTGACCCGGTCGGCCGCGTGGTGGACGGTCACGGTCGTGGCCGCGGCGCCGGCGTGCCGGACGACGTTGGACAGCGCCTCCTGGACCACCCGCACCGCCGAGACGTCGACCAGCGGCGGCAGCTCCACCGGGTCGCCGGTGACGACGAGCTCGATCGGCATGCCGCCGGCGCGCAGGTCGTCGAGGACGTCGTCGAGCCGGGACAGCGACGGCAGCGGGGCGGTCTCGCCGTCCTGCTCCCGCAGGATGCCGACGACGCGGCGCATCTCGTCGACCGAGTCGCGGCCGAGCCGCTCCAGGCCCCGCAGCACCTCCTGGGCCTCGGGGTGGTCGGGCAGCAGCCGACGCAGGCCGCCCATCTGGAGCACCATCACGCTCACCGCGTGCGCGACCGAGTCGTGCACCTCGCGCGCGATGCGGGCGCGTTCGGCGGTGGTGGCCGCGGCCGCCACCGTCTCCTGCTGCTCGGCCAGCCGGGCGGCGAGCACCTGCAGCTCCTCGGCGCGCCGGCGGGACTGCGCGACCAGGGTGCCGACGGTCGCCGCCGCGCCGAGGACCAGGAGGTAGAAGACCGACTCCCAGGGGTTGGGTGCCACCACCGTGCCGAGACCGGTCGCCACCACGATGGCGACCCCCGCCGCCCGGGCGGCCGGGGGAGCCGGGAGGACGGCGACCGCGTGCCCGACCAGCAGCCCCATGCCGACCAGCTGGGCACCGCCGGGCCCGGGCGCGCCACCCAGCAGGTTCAGCGAGACGGTGAGGGCGCCCAGGACCGGAGCGGCCGCCGGCCACCGCGGGCAGCCGGCGAGCAGCACGCCCACCAGCAGTCCCGGCGCGGCCAGGGCGAACTGGCTGCGGTCGAACCCCTCGACCAACCACTCGAACACCGACAGCGCACCCAGCAGGGCACCCACGGCCGGCCAGAACAGGCGGCGGGCGCGCGGGGGAACCGGCCAACGGGGCATGCCGAGCACGCTAGGGGCGCTGCGGTGCTCCGGGGATCCCCCGCGCGGCCGAACGCGGACGTGGCGGGGTCCGCCGTAGGACGGACCCCGGTCGGTGCGTCGCGACGGACGCGCAGGTCGGGGCGTCGTTCCTAGTTTTCTCGCCGACACCGCACCGAGGCGGTGCACCCGACCCGACGAGGAACGATGACCACCGACGTCCGCACTGCCCCCGCCCCCTCCGAGACCCCCGCCCGCAGCGCCGGCTCGCTGCTCCTGCCGATCGCCGGCGGCGCGCTGATCGCCGGCTCCCTGCTGTGGACCGCCGGGCTGCTCACCTCGCCGCCGCAGGACTCCATGGCCGACGCCGACTACATCGCCGCGCTCGCCCGGGACGAGGGGCGGACCGCGCTGTCGGCCCTGCTGCTGCACTACGGCAACATCGCCCTGGGCCTGGGCTGGCTCGCCGCCCCGGCGCTGGTGCGCGGCCGCCGCGGGCGCATCCCCGCCGTCGTCGGCGCGCTCATGACGGTGCTCGGGCTGATCAGCGTCGCCGGCCTGGTGCTGTTCGACTTCTGGACCGGCGCGATCGGCCGCGACCTGCCGGCCGGCACCGCCGGGTCGCTGTTCGCGTCGGTGAACTCCTCCGCCGGCGTGGCGATCGTCGGCACGGTGACCCTGCTCGGGCTGCTCGGCCCCTTCGTGGCCTACGCCGGTCTGGCGCGGGCCGGGATCACCGGCTGGTGGCTGTTCGCCCCCGCTGTCGCGGCGTTCGCCGCCTCCGCGGCGGTGCCCTTCTCCCCGCTGGCCCACGGTGCGTTCGCCCTGGTGGGTGCCGTGCCGGTGGTGGTCGTCGGGCTGCGGATGCTCGCGCGCAACCGCGCCGAGCGGTCCGCCGCCTGATCCCGGGCCCCGGCCACCGACCTCTCCCGAGGAAGCTTGTGCTCTGCCCACCGGAGTGGGCAGAGCACGAGGGCCGCTTCGTGCTCTGCCCCCCAGGGTGGGCAGAGCACGACCTCCCACGGGGACACCGAGCCCGCCCCGGTCGGGCACTCAGCCCTCGGCGACCTCCGCGGCCTCCAGCCAGTCGAGCTCCACCTGCTCCTTCTCGGCCAGGACCGCCCGCAGCTGCTCGTCGAGGGCCAGCACCCGCGTGTGGTCGGTGGCCGCGGCCGCGAGCTCGCCGTGCAGCCGCTCCTCCTCGGCGGTCAGCTTCTCCAGCCGCCGCTCCAGGCGGGTGGCCTCCTTGCGGGCGGCCCGGACGTCGCCGGCCGAGCGGGCCGGCGCCGCGGCGGCCGGGGTGGGGGCGGGCGCCGTCGTCCGCCCGGTGGCGGTGGAGGGCAGGGGCGCCTCGCCGGCCGCCCGGCGCGCCAGGTACTCCTCCACCCCGCCGGGCAGCGCGGCCAGCGAGCCGTCGCCCATGAGCGCGACCACCGAGTCGCACACCCGGTCGACGAAGTACCGGTCGTGGCTGACCACCAGCACGGTGCCGGGGAAGCCGTCGAGCAGGTCCTCGAGCGCGGTGAGCGTGTCGATGTCCAGGTCGTTGGTCGGCTCGTCGAGCAGCAGCACGTTCGGCTCGGCCATGAGCAGGCGCAGCAGCTGCAGGCGCCGGCGCTCGCCGCCGGAGAGGTCGCCGACCGGCGTCCACTGCCGGGACGCCGGGAACCCGAACCGCTCGGCCAGCGAGGACGCCGAGATCTCCTGGTTGCCGATCCGCGCGATCCGGGCGATCTCCTGCACCGCCTCCAGCACCCGCAGCCGCCCGGGCAGCTCCGTCACGTGCTGGGAGAGGTAGGCGGGGGCGACCGTCTGGCCGCGCACCACCTGACCGCGGTCGGGCTCGGTCTCGCCGACCAGCAGCCGCAGCAGGGAGGTCTTGCCCGCGCCGTTGACCCCGACGATGCCGATCCGGTCGCCCGGGCCGACGTGCCAGGTCAGGTCGGAGAAGAGCGTCCGCGGCCCCTCGTCGGTGCGCACCGCGTAGTCGACGTCCTCCACGTCGTACACCGTCTTGCCCAGGCGGCGGGCGGCGAAGCCGGCCAGCGCCATGGAGTCCCGCGCCGGCGGCTCGTCGGCGATCAGCGCCTGTGCGGCCTCGATGCGGAAGCGCGGCTTGCTGGTGCGGGCCGGCGGGCCGCGGCGCAGCCACGCGAGCTCCTTGCGGACCAGGTTGAGCCGCCGCTCCTCGGTCACCGCCGCGATCCGCGCCCGCTCGGCGCGGGCCAGCGTGTAGGCCGCGTAGCCGCCGTCGTAGGCGTGCACGGCGCCGTCGGCGACCTCCCACGTGGTCGTGCACACCTCGTCGAGGAACCACCGGTCGTGGGTGACGACGACCAGCGCGCCGACCCGGTTGCGCACGTAGTCGGCGAGCCAGGCCACGCCCTCGACGTCGAGGTGGTTGGTGGGCTCGTCGAGCACCAGCAGGTCCAGCGGGCGGATCAACTGCGCGGCCAGCGCCACGCGGCGCCGCTCGCCGCCGGACATCGGCGCCACCGGGGAGTCCAGGCCCAGCCGGTCCAGTTCCAGTCCGGTCAGCACGCTGCGCACCGCCGGGTCGGCGGCCCACTCGTGCTCGGCGGCGAACAGCGTGGCCGGGAGGACGACGTCGCGCACGGTCGCCCCCGGCGGCAGCGTCCCGGACTGGTCGAGCACCCCGACGGCCAGGTCGCCGCGGCGGGTCACCCGCCCCGAGTCGGGCTCCTCCCGCCCGGTGAGGACGCCGAGCAGCGTGGACTTGCCGCTGCCGTTGCGGCCCACCACGCCGATCCGCTCGCCGGCGGCGATGCCGAGCGAGACGCCGTCGAGCAGGACGGTGGTGCCGTGCGCCTTCTGCACCCGCTCGAGGTTGACCAGGTTGAGGGGCGCGCTCATCGGCTGCGGGGAGAGGTCATGGGATCCCCAGTATCCGCCCGCGCCGGGCGCCGGTCCCGGCCCGGGGCCACAAGTGGTCCGCAAGGGCCTCGCAAGCGGGACCGGCCAGGGTCGGCCCGACGACGGCGCCCCCACCCGGGGGCAGGAGCAGGAGGTGTCCGATGACCGCGGCGGCAACCCTCGCCGGAGGGTCCACCCACCCGGCACGCGGTGCGCAGGAGGTGGCCCGGGCGACGCTGGTCGCCGTCCGCCGGGCGTCCCGGGACGTGGCGGGCGACCCGGCCGGGGTGTGGTGGGCGCGGCTCGCCGAGCGCGGCCCGTCCTCGCCGGAGCACTCGCTGGTGGCGGTCGGCTCCGAGCGCTTCCCCGACGGGACGCCGGTCGACCTGACCTCGCTCCCGTCGCGGGGACGGCGGCCCGCGGGCTGGCTGGTGGACGTCCGCTACCGCAGGACCGACGGCACCGTCGTCCACGTCGAGCCGGCCGAGGCTCTCGCCGGCCGGTGCCCGCCGCTGTGGTTCGCCGAGGTGCACCACGCGACGAGCGGGGTGCCCGCGGTCTCGCTGCTGGCCTTCCGGGGCACGGAGTTCCGGCCGGGCTCGCTGGTCGGCCCGCACGAGGTGGCCGCGCGGGGCACCCGGATGACCGACCGCGTCGGCGAGGTCCGGTGGTGGACCCGCTCGGGCGTCGTCGACACCGTCACGGTCGCGCCCGAGCTGCGCGGCCGCGGCATCGGCCGGGTGCTGGTGACCGTCGCGGAGGCGCTGCGGGTGCTGCGCGGCTGGGCGCCGCTGCGCTCCGACGGCCGGCTCACCGACGCCGGGGCCGCCTGGCTGGCCGCGGCGCCGCCCTCGTGGGCGCCGCGGCTGGCCCGCCGCACGGAGCGCCTGCCCGACGAGCCGGCCGCCGCGGAGCCGACCGGCGTGGCCCGCCTCTTCCGCTGAGGACCCGCCTGGCGGGGGTCCTCCTCAGGCCAGGCGGGTGACCTCGACGGTGACCGCGTGACCCTCGCTGCCGGGGCCGGAGAAGATGCCCTTGAACGGCGGGACGTCGCCGTAGTCGCGCCCGCGGCCCAGCGTCACGTGCCGGTGGGCGACCTCGGTCGCGTTGGTCGGGTCGAAGGCGCACCAGCCGCCGTCCCACCACTCCACCCAGGCGTGGCTCTCCCCGGTGACGGTCTGGCCGACGCCGGCCTCGCGCTTCGGGTGCAGGTAGCCGGAGACGTAGCGCGCCGGCAGGCCGAGGGTGCGCAGCAGGCCCACGGTGACGTGCGAGATGTCCTGGCAGACGCCCTGGCCGGAGTGCCAGGCCTGCATGGCGTTGGTCTTCACGTTGGTCGAGCCCGACAGGTACGCCATGCGCTCGCGGACCAGCCGGCAGACGGCCGCACCCGTCTCGTGCGGGTCGCGGTCCCCCACGGCGGAGCGGACCTCGGCGGCGACGTCGTCGTCCACAGCGGTGAGCGCGGTCGGCGCGAGCAGCTCGCCGAACCGGTCGCGCACCTTCCGTCCGCGCAGCTCCGCCCAGCCGGCGTGCTCGTGCTCGGCCGGCTCGGGCCCGGCCTCGACGATCGAGGTCCCGGTGACCACGAGCTCGGTGTGCGGGGTGTGCAGGTCGAAAGCCGTCACCGTGGCGCCCCAGTAGTCGCGGTAGGCGAACGCGGTGGCGGCCGGCTCGATCTCCACGCGGGAGCGCAGGGTGGTCTGGCGGCTGCTGTTCTCCGGCGTCAGGCGGGCCTCGTTGTAGGACGAGCGCACCGGTCCGCCGTAGCGGAAGCGGGTGCGGTGCACCACCTGCAGCCGCCAGCGGTCGCCGGGCGGCCGCGGGCCGGACCGCTGCACCTGGGTCTGCCCGCCGAGCGTCTGGCTCTGCACACCCGGGCCCTGGCCCTGCGTCTGGTTCACGCCACCCCCTCCGGGACCCACACCTGCGGCGCCTGCTCGGTGAAGAACCGGTTGGTCACCGCGGCGCTGGCCGCCGAGCAGGTCCGCTGCAGCTCCTCCAGCCGCGCCGGCAGCTGGGCGAGCAGCTCGGGGGTGCTCATGAACTCGAGCATGGTCCGCGCGCGGCCGACGATCCGGTGAGCCTCACCGGCCACGCCGATGCGGGCCGCGTCGCGCACCGGCGAGCGCTCGAGCTCGGCCAGGCACGCCTCGGCCTGCCCGAGGGCGGCGAACACCGACCGGGGGAACAGCCGGTCCAGCAGCAGGAACTCCGACGCCCGGCTGGAGTCGACGACGCCGCGGTAGGTGCGCAGGTAGGGCTCGTAGGCGCCGGTCGAGCGCAGCACCAGCGTCCAGGAGGGCGCGGCGTCCCCGGCCAGCACCCGGGTCGAGATGATCCGCGCGGTCATGTCGACGCGCTCCAGCGAGCGGCCCAGCACGAGGAACAGCCAGCTCTCGTCCCGGCTCATCGTCGAGTCGGCCAGCCCGAACACCATGGCCGAGCGCTCCCGGACGAACCGGAACAGCGAGTGCGGGCCGTACCGCCGGGCCATGGTGCGCTGCTGCGGCAGGGCGTTGTGCGTGACGTTGAGCGACTCCCAGATCTCCGCCGACAGCACCTCGCGGGCGCCGCGGGCGTTCTCCCGGGCCGCCGACAGCGCGCCCACGATCGAGCTCGGGCTGCCGCGCTCGAAGGCGAGCGTGGCCAGCACCCGCTCGGTGTCGGCCTCCCCGTCGGGCACCGGCGACCCCATGAGCGACAGCAGGTTCGCGCAGGCGCTGCGCTCGTCGATCCAGGGGTCCTCGACCAGCCGTTGGGTGTGCACGTCGAGGATGCGGGCGGTGTCGTCGGCCCGCTCCACGTAGCGGCCGATCCAGAACAGCGACTCGGCGATCCGGCTCAACATGGAGGTGCCTCCCCGTTCCCTACTGCTTCCACGCCGGCCTCGCCCGGAGGCTCGGCCCGAGCCTGCGAGGGTCGAGAGGGGCGAGGTCCTTTCACTGCTGTTGCTGGGACTGGTCGACGAGGACGTCGCCGAGCGGGCCGGGGTCCGGTGCGGGCGGCTCCTCGGCGAGGTCGGCGGTGGTGAACTCGATCCGGGTGAGGTCGGGGCCCGGCTCGTCCGGCTCGGCGGCCGGGCGCGGCGGGCTGAGCACCCAGGTGTCCTTGGACCCGCCGCCCTGGCTCGAGTTGACCACCAGCTCCCCCTCGGGCAGCGCGACGCGGGTCAGCCCGCCGGGCAGCACCCACACCCGGTCGCCGTCGTTGACCGCGAACGGGCGCAGGTCCACGTGCCGGGGCGCGATCCGGCCGCCGACCAGCGTGGGGCAGGTGGACAGCCCGATCGGCTTCTGCGCGATCCAGTCCCGCGGCCGGGCCCGGACCTTGGCGGCCAGCTCCGCCAGCGTCCGCTCGTCGGCGCGCGGCCCGATGACGATGCCCTTGCCGCCGGAACCGTCGACCGGCTTGAGCACGAGCTGGTCCAGCGCGCCCAGCACCCACTCGACGACGTCGGGCTCGTCCAGGCGGTGGGTCTCCGCGTTGGCCAGCAGCGGCTCCTCGGCCAGGTAGTAGCGGACGAGGTCGGGCACCCAGGTGTAGAGCAGCTTGTCGTCGGCGACCCCGTTGCCGACCGCGTTGGCGATGGTGACCCGGCCGGCGCGGGCGGCGTTGAGCAGGCCGGCGCAGCCGATCACCGAGTCGGGCCGGAAGTGCACCGGGTCGAGGAACTCGTCGTCGATGCGGCGGTAGATGACGTCGACGCGGCGCTGGCCGTCCGTCGTCCGCATGCTGACCTGGTTGCCCGCGCAGACCAGGTCGCGGCCCTCGACGAGCTCGACGCCCATCTGGCGGGCCAGCAGCGCGTGCTCGAAGTAGGCGGAGTTGTAGACCCCCGGGGTGAGGACGACGACCGTCGGGTCGGCCACGTTGGACGGCGCGGAGGCCTTCAGGGCGGCCAGCAGCCGGGTCGGGTAGTCGGCGACCGGCTGGATGCGGTGGTCGGCGAACAGCTCGGGCAGCACCTGGCTCATCGCCGCCCGGTTGGTGATCACGTAGCTGACGCCGGACGGCGAGCGCAGGTTGTCCTCGAGCACCCGGAAGTCGCCGGCCTCGTCGCGGACCAGGTCGATGCCCGACACGTGCACCCGCACCCCGTTGGGCGGCACCAGCCCGTGCGCCTGCCGGTGGAAGTGCGCGCTGGTGGTGACCACGCTCCGCGGCACCACCCCGTCGGCGAAGACCTGACCCGCGCCGTAGACGTCGTCGAGGAACGCCTCCAGCGCCAGCACCCGCTGCGCCACGCCACGCTCGATCCGCGCCCACTCCTCGGCCCCGATGACCCGCGGGACGATGTCCAGCGGGAACGGCTGCTCCTCGCCGGCGTGGGCGAAGGTGACCCCGGCGTCGCGGTAGGTCTGGGACAGCAGGTCCGCCCGGGCGGAGAGCTCCTCCCCCGCCATGGGCTGCAGCGAGGTGTGCAGCCCGGTGTAGGCCGCCCGCGGCTGGTCGACCTCCCCGAACATCTCGTCCCACTGCTGCCCGAGGGGGTAGCCGTCGAAGAGGTCCGCCATGGTGGGCAACCTAGTTCGGACGTGTGTCCCGCGCGTTTCGGCCGCTCAGACGGCGACCGCGACGCCGAGCCAGGGCCGCAGCGCGCCGTCCGAGAGCAGCCGGCCGACCCGCTTGTACTGCTCCCGCGCCTGCTGGAAGCGGGGGTCGTCCCCGTGCCGCCGGGCGACCTCGTCGTCCACGGCGTCGGCCCGCTCCGACCACTCCGGTGGGCTGTCCCCGAGGTCGGCCGGCGCGGTGTCCTGCAGGCGCAGCCCGGCCGCGTCGAGCAGCCTGCGGACCTCGTCCTCCGTCGGGAAGTCGTTCCCCTCGGGGAGCGGCGGGGGCAGCGGGCGGTCGGCCAGGAAGACCAGGAGGCCCACACGGGCCCCGGGGCGCAGCACACGGCGCAGCTCGGCGAGCGCGGCCGCCTTCTCCGTCGTCGTGCACAGCACACCGAGGCACCAGGCGGCGTCGAACGTGCCGTCGGCGAAGGGCAGGGCCTGGGCGAGCGCGGCCAGCGCCGGCAGCCCGAACAGGCGGCGGCTGGCCCGCGCCGCCTCGTGCATCGGCTCGGCGCAGACCACCCGCACCCCCCGCTCGGCGGCCAGCCACCCGGCCGGCCCGCCCACGCCCGCGCCGTCGTCGAGCACCGTGCTGCCGGGGGCGAGGTCCAGTCGCTCGGTCAGCCAGCGCAGCACGCCCTCCCCGCCGCTGCCCCGGCACCCGGCGGGGACGGCGTACTCGGGCCCCAGCGCCCGCACCGCCTCCTCGGTCCAGCCGGCGACGGTGCCGAACTCCGACTCCATCGCCTCGCTCTCCAGCTCGCTCATCGCGTGTCCTCCCTGATCCGTTCGGCGACGGCCGCCTTGACCCGCGCCCCGTCGTCCTCGCCGCCGCCGGAGGCGAGACCGGAGAGGTTGACGCCGACGACCCCGGGCACGGCCACCAGCGCCCGCGCCTCCTCGACCGCGGCCGCGATGCCGGCCGCCCGCGGATCAGGCGCGGCCAGCACCCGCCCGATCGCGGCGTCGTCCACCTGGAGGCCGGGGAAGCGCTGGAGCACCCGGGCGGAGCGCTCGTCGGTGTAGACGGCTACCGCGGCGACGAACGGCAGGGTGGCCCCGGCGGCCCGCGCGGCGGCGACGAAGGCGGCCACCTGCGCCGGCGTCCGGACGTGGTTGAGCACGCAGACCCGCGCCCCGGCCCGCTCCTTGGTCGCCACGCGCGCCGGCCGCAGGTGCACCGGCGGCGCGGCCGGCGACTCGGGGACGGCGACCGGCAGCCCGGCCGCGCTCGCCAGGGCGGCCAGCCGGGGGCCGTCGAGGTCGAAGACCTGCGTGACCCCGGGGCGGACGCCGGGCCCGCGCGCGTCCCCGGTCGCGCAGAGGACGGCGTCCACCCCCACGGCGGCCAGCCCGGCGAGCTCCTGCTCGAGGACCACGCGGTTGCGGTCCCGGCAGGTCAGCGTCGTCCAGGGGCGGCCACCGGCCTCCCGCACCTCGGCGGCCAGCAAGGTGGGCGGCAGGTCCGGGCGGCCGGCGTGCTCACCGGCCAGCAGGCCGTCGGACACCGGCCCGAGCACGCCGACCACGCGCCGGACCGAGGCCCGGTCGAAGGGCACCACGGTGAGGTCGGTGAGCACCACGGGACGGGTCCGCGCCCGGTCCAGGAGACTCCCCGGCGGCGGGGGCGGCGGCGCTCCCGGGGGCGGGCCGGCCCACGGCGGCGCGGGGGCGTCGAGGAAGACGCAGCGGTGCTCGGCGACCTCGCAGCCGCCCTGCTCCCGGACGCCGCCGCAGGGCCCGAAGACCATGCGCTTCGGGCAGCCCGGCCGGCGGGCGACGTCGTCCACGCCCCGAGCCCTGACCGCGCCGGTCCCCGGTCAAACCAGGGCCCTCCCGGGGAGGCGTCGGGCGGGAACACAATCGGGCGACGCCGCGCTACAGTGGCCACTAGTTGAGCCCTCAACCAAGGAGGCCGGCATGCCTGCCGTGACCGTCGAGGACACCACCGCCCTGCCCCGCGTCCCCGTACCCGCCCCGGGGACGGTGCGCCGCCGCGTCCGGTCGGTGACCACCGCGCCGTCCGGGTTCGAGGGCGAGGGCTTCCCCGTCCGCCGCGCGTTCGCCGGGGTCGACCTGCGCGACCTGGACCCGTTCATCCACATGGACCAGATGGGCGAGGTCGAGTACGCGCCGGGCGAGCCGAAGGGCACGTCCTGGCACCCGCACCGCGGCTTCGAGACCGTCACGTACATCATCGACGGCACCTTCGAGCACGCCGACTCCCACGGCGGCGGCGGCACGATCAGCAACGGTGACACCCAGTGGATGACCGCCGGCGGCGGCGTCCTGCACATCGAGCGGCCGCCGGAGCACCTGGTGGTCAGCGGCGGCCTCTTCCACGGGCTGCAGCTGTGGGTCAACCTGCCCAAGGCGCAGAAGTGGGTCGAGCCGCGCTACCAGGACCTCCGGGCCCAGGAGTCCGTGCTGCTCGCCAGCCCGGACGCCGGCGCGTTCCTGCGGGTCATCGCCGGCGAAGTCGCGGGGGCCCGCGGGCCCGGCTCGACGTACACGCCCATGGCGATGGTGCACGCGACGATCGCGCCCGGCGCGACCCTCGACCTGCCGTGGCGGCCGGACTTCAACGCGCTGGTCTACGTGCTCTCCGGCGCCGGCACCGTGGGCGTCGACCAGCAGCCGGTGCGCACCGGCCAGCTCGCCGTCTTCGGGCCGGGCGACACGATCACGGTGAGCGGCGCGGTGCACCAGGAGTCGCGGACGCCGGCGTTGGACGTCGTCGTCCTCGGCGGCGCGCCCATCCGCGAGCCGATCGCCATGTACGGGCCGTTCGTCATGAACACCCGGCAGGAGGTCGTGGACGCCTTCACCGACTTCCAGGCCGGCCGGCTCGGCAGCATCCCGGCGCAGCGCATCCCGCACGCCGGCGTCCGGGGCGAGTCCGGGCAGACGCCGTCCTGAACCGCTCCCCGGTGGCGGCCACCGCGCCGCCACCGGGGACCTGCATGCTGGCCGGACCGCACCCCGACGGAAGGACCTCCGTGCCCGTCTTCCCGCCCATGCCCCTCGCCGAGTGGGCCGACACGAAGGAGACCCTGCACCGGTTCCTGCAGGTCGTCGGCAAGCTGCGGCTGGCCAACGCCCCGCGCCGGAACCACTGGTGGCACATCCCCTTCCACCTCACCGGTCGCGGGCTGACCACCCGGCCGATGGGCTTCGACCCGGTGTTCGCCGTCGACCTCGACCTGGTCGACCACCGGCTGGAGATCGCGGTCGCCGACGGACGGCGGGCCTCGTTCCCGCTGCCGGGGCTCAGCGTGGCGGCGTTCTACCGGCGGCTGCTCGACACCCTCACGGCGCTCGGCCTGCCGGCGACCGTCGACCTCCCCGTCCCCTTCGACCTCGCCGACCGCACCCCGTTCGCCCAGGACGAGCACCACGCGACCTACGACCGCGACCAGGTGACCCGCTACTGGCTGGTCCTGGGCCAGGTGGCGCAGGTCCTCGAGGAGTTCGCCGGCCGCAGCTACGCCAAGACCAGCCCGGTGCACCACTTCTGGCACACCTTCGACATCGCCGTCACCCGCTTCTCCGACCGGCGGGTCGACCAGCCCGCGCAGGTCGACCCGGTCACCCGCGAGGCCTACTCCCACGAGGTCATCAGCTCGGGTTTCTGGTTCGGCGACGACCAGGTCCCCGAGCCGGCGTTCTACTCGTACACGGCCCCGGAGCCGGCGGGCCTGGCCGAGGAGCCGTTGCGGCCCGCGGCGGCCCGGTGGATCGAGAGCCGTGGCGCGCACCTGGCCCTCCTGCCGTACGAGGACGTGCGGACCTCCGCCGACCCCCGCGGCACGGTCCTGGCCTTCCTCGAGAGCGCCTACCTGGCCGGGGCCCGCCGCGCCGGCTGGGACCTCGCCGCCCTGCGCTGCCCGTCCGCGCCGGAGTACGCATGACCCCCGTCTGGAGGACCCGGCCATGAGCAACCTCGACCGCCGCCCCCCTGCCCGTGAGCTGGGCGGGCGGGACGCCACCCCGGCCGGCCCGGTGCTGGACCTGCTCCCCGGCAAGGAGGTGCTGCTCGGCGAGAGCACCCGCGTGCGCCGGCTGCTGCCGACCCTCGGCCGGCGGATGGTCGGCGCGTGGGCGTTCGTGGACTCCTACGGGCCGGACGACGTCAGCGGCGGCGCCGGCATGCAGGTGGCGCCGCACCCGCACACCGGCCTGCAGACGGTGTCCTGGCTGCTGGCGGGCGAGGTCCACCACCGCGACTCGCTCGGCAGCGACGTCCGCATCCGGCCCGGCGAGCTGGCGCTGATGACCGCGGGCCACGGCATCGCCCACTCGGAGCAGTCGCCGGTGCCGCACCCGCGGTTCCTGCACGGCGCCCAGCTGTGGGTCGCGCTGCCCGACGCCGCGCGGGAGACCGCGCCGGACTTCGCGCACCACACCGCGCTGCCGGGGTTCAGCTCCGACGGGCTGACCGCGACCGTGCTGATGGGCTCGCTCGCCGGAGCCACCTCCCCGGGGACGGCGCACAGCCCGCTGGTCGGCGTCGACCTCGACCTGGCCGCCGGTGCCGACGTCGAGGTGCCGCTGGAGCCGGACTTCGAGTACGCGCTGCTCACCTCGTCGGGGTCGGCGTCGGTCGAGGAGGCCCCGCTCGAGCGCGGCACGATGGCCTACCTCGGCACCGGGCGACACACGCTGCGGGTGCGCGCCGCCGAGCCCAGCCGGCTGCTGCTGCTCGGCGGCGAGCCGTTCGAGGAGCGGATCGTCATGTGGTGGAACTTCGTCGGGCGCTCCGGCGAGGAGATCGCCGAGTACGCCGAGCGGTGGAACGCCGAGGACGAGCGCTTCGGCGCCGTCCTCGGGTACGACGGCGACCGGCTGCCGGCCCCGCCGCTGCCGCCGGTGCCGCTCAGGGCCCGGGGCCGGGTGCGCTGACGGGTCTCGGGGCGCCGTCCCGCCCGGGGCGCCGCCGGACCGGGGGTCACCGCAGGGGCGGGATCACCCGGTCGGCCGCGAGCCGGTCGAACAGCTCCAGGAAGCGGTCCTCGGTGTCCAGGCAGTCGGCGAACCCGGCCCGGCGCAGCTTGATCGTCGAGCTGACGTTGTCGAAGCCGGACCGGAAGATGAACTCGCCGAACTCCCAGCGGACGAGGTCCTCGTAGGGCGTCGGGACCAGGTCGTGCCGCGCGGCCAGGCGCTCCCAGACGTCGCGCCGGTCGGCCATGGCCTCGGCCAGGGGCACCGGCTGCGGCTCGGCGTGCGCCATCCCGAACGCGCGGGCGAAGGCGGGGAACAGGTGTCGCCAGCGCACCTGGTCGCCGTTGGTGACGTTGTAGACCTCGCCGTCGGCCGCGGGCTCCCCGCCGGCCCACACCGTCGCCCGCGCCAGCAGCTCCGCGTCGGTCACCTGGTACAGCGCGTCGTAGGCGGCCAGGCTGCCCGGGAACCGGAGCGGCTGGCCGAGCTCCCGGCTGATCGCGGCGTAGACGGCGATGACCATGAGCAGGTTCATCGGGTTGCCGACGGCGTAGCCGATGACACCCTCCGGCCGGAGCACGGTGAGCCGGGAGCCCCGCTCTGCGGCCACCTCCCGGAGCAGGTCCTCCTGGTCGTAGTAGAAGTTGGGCTGGACGATCCGCGGGTCGCGCTCCTTGGCGGGGGTGTTGAAGAAGCCCATGTGCGCGCCGTAGGCCTTGCCGCCCTGGTACAGGGTCACGTGCTCGAGAGGGGCGCCGGCGGCGGCGAGCCCGTCGAGGGTGTTGCGCAGCAGCGCGACGTTGACCTCGGACAGCTCGCGGGCCGTGGGCCGCTCGGCGTAGGCACCGAACACCAGGTGCGTGACGTCGCCGAGGCCGGCCAGCCCGGCCCGCGCGGTCTCCGCGTCGCCGAGGTCGACCGGGAGGTGCTCCCAGGCGGCCTGCCGCGGCGTCCGGCGGCTGACGCCCCGGACCCGCCAGCCCGGACGCCGCGCGTACTCGCCCGCCGCGGCCGCGCCGATCACCCCGCCGGCTCCGGTCACCAGGACGCTGCCGCTCCGCTCCCCGTCGCTCACGCTCCTGCTCTCCCCCGGCGGCGGGCATTCCACACCCGGGCGTCGGTTCCCCGCGCCGGCGGCCGGCCCCCGGGTGCGGCGGGCACAACCGGGCGCCGGGCGGCGTTGCCCGCGGCATGGCTGCCTCCCTCGACCGCCGCATGCTGGCCTTCGTCGCCGCGAACCACGCGGGCGTGCTGGCGACGCTCAAGCGCGACGGCCGGCCGCAGCTGTCGAACCTCTTCTACGCCTACGACACCGACGCCGACCTCGTCCGGATCTCGGTGACCGCCGACCGCGCCAAGACCCGCAACCTGCAGGCCGACCCGCGGGTGACCCTGCACGTGGCCTCCGCCGACTTCTGGACCTGGGTCGCCGTCGAGGGCACCGCCGAGCTGACCCCGGTCGCCGCCGATCCGCACGACGCCACGGTCGAGGAGCTCGTCACCTACTACCGCGCGGTCTCCGGCGAGCACGAGGACTGGGACGCCTACCGCGCGGCCATGGTGGCCGACCGCCGGGTCGTCGTCCGGTTCCGCCCCGAGCACGCCTACGGCCAGCTGCGCGGCTGACCGGGGCCCGCGTGCCTCCGGACGCGCCGCGTCGAGGCGGCCCGTCCGGAGTCCCACCGCGGGCCGGCGAGCGGTGCGGGGGCGGAGCCGTCAGCCGGCGGACGGTTCCTGCATCACCGAGAAGGGCGCACCCCACGGGTCGGTGACGACGGCGAAGCGCCCGAACTCGGTGTCCTCCGCGGGCATGAGGACCTTGCCGCCGGCGGCCTGCACGGCGGCGACCGAATCGTCCGTGTTGGCGACGGCGAAGCAGACCGCCCAGCCCTTGGGCACGTCCGGCGACACGCCGCCGAGCCCGCCGAGCGGGTCCCCTCCGGCGGCGAAGGTCGTGTAGTCCATGCCGCCGTCCATGGGGATCGGGTCGAAGGTGAACCCGAAGACGGCGGAGTAGAACGCCCGGGCCGCATCCGGGTCCTCGACGGCGGCCTCGTTCCAGACGAGCGCGCCGGGCTCGCCGTAGATCCGGTAGCCGGTGTGCGTACCGGCCTGCCACAGCCCGAAGCCGTTGCCCTGCGGGTCGACGGCGATGGTCATCGTGCCCATCGGCCCGACCTCCATCGGCTCCACGACCACGGTGCCGCCCGCCTCGCGGATGCGGGCGGCCGTCGCCTGCGAGTCGTCGGTGGCGAAGTACGTCGTCCAGCCCGGCGAGTCCTCGGAGTTCATCAGTGGCCCGAGCCCGGCTGCCTGCTCCCCGTTGCGGGTGGCGTTCAGGTAGCCGCCGAACGCCGCGTCGCCGCCGGTCCACTCCCAGCCGAACAGCCGGCCGTAGAAGTCCTTGGCCGCGTCGACGTCCGAGGCGCCGTAGTCGACCCAGCACGGCGTGCCGGCCGGCCAGGGGGTGTTCCGAGTGGGCATGGCTGCTCCTCCTGTGGTGTGGGGGAGGTCACCGTTCCACCAGGCTCCGACAGTTCCCAGGGGTACCGGCGGGTATCCCTGCAGAGTTCACCGGATCAGAAGCGACCGCCGCCGGACCGGCCCCGGCTCCGCGACCCACCGAAGCTGCCCGATCGCCGTCCGCCGCCGCGGGAACCACCGCCGAACCCGCCACCGCCGCCGAACCCGCCGCTCCCGCCCCCGCGTGACCCGCCGCCGAACAGGATCCCGCCGAGCACCAGGCTGCCCAGGTCCACGCCGCCCCGGCCCCCACCGGCGAACCCGCCGGGCCCGTACCCGCCGCCGTACCCCCCGCCGCCGCCGTATCCCCCGCCGCCGTACCCGCCGGACCAGCTCGAGACGTCGGCCTGCGCCTGCCGCAGGGCCTCCTGGGCGAGGGTGTCGGCCTGGTGGGCCTCGCGCAGGGCACCCACCGGGTCGGTGCCGCCCTGGGCGACGGCCAGGTCGAGGTGGCGCTGCGCCTCGGCCAGCCGGGTGCGCGCCTCCGCCCCGACCGCGCCCCGGCGGGTGGTGATGAAGTCCCCGGCCGCCGCGATCCCGGACCGCGCGGCCAGCAGGGCCTGGTCCAGCCCGGCCGCCGCGCGGCGTGCCTGGGCGGCGTCGTCCCGCGCCACGGACAGCGCCTGCTCCAGCGCGATGTCGGCCTCCTCCAGCTGGCGGAGGGCGGTCAGCGGGTCGGGCAGCGAGCCGTCGGCGGGCTGCAGGGCGGCGTCGGCCGAGGCGAGCGCGGACTCCGCCCGGGCGACCTGGGGGCGCAGACCGGCGTCCGTGCCGGCGGAGAGCAGCGCGCGGGCCTCGGCCAGGTCCTTCTCGGTCTCGGCGCGGACCTCGGCCACCCGGGTGCCGATCGTCTCCAGGTCCCCGGCCAGCCGGCCGACGGCGTCCAGCAGCGTGCCGGTCTGCGCGACGGCGTCCTCGGCCGCGCGGATGTCGCCGACCGCCGCCCCGGCCCGCCCGGCCGCGACCTCGCCGCGCGCCTCGGCCACCTCGGCCTCGGCGGCGGCCAGCCGGGCGCGGGCCTCGGCCAGGTTGTCGGCCACGGGGGCGAGCGCCGAGGCGGCGTAGCGGCGCTGCAGGGCGGCGAAGCGCTCCTCGTCGGCCGGCAGCCGGCCGCGCAGGGCGGTGATCCGCGAGTCGAGCGCGTCGAGGGCCTGCGGAGCGGTGCGCTCGAGGTCGCGGAGCCCGTCGAAGGCCTCGGCCTGCTCGTCGAGCCGGGCGTCCGCGGCCGCGGTCAGCTGCAGCATCTCGGTCAGCATCGCGCGCGTCGTGGGCTCGTCCTCGGGGATCTCGTCGTCCAGCTGCTGCCGGAGCGTGAACGCCCGCGTGAGCTCCTGCTGCGACGTCGCCAACGCCTCGGTGAAGCCGGCCACCGCCTCCTCGCCGTACTGCAGCCGGGCGAAGTCGAGGTCCAGCTGGGAGGTCTTGACCGCCTCGTCGAGCTCCAGCAGCGCGGTGCTCGCCTGCGCCTGCAGCTGCTCGGTGGGGACGCCGGCGTGCGGATCGGGCCGCTCCAGCCGGCGGGTCTCGGGCGCCCGGGTCCGCCGCCGCCGCGCCCGCGCGACCAGGTAGGCGCCCCCGGCGACCACCGCGATGCCGCCGACGACGGCGACGGTGCCGGCCCCGCCGGAGCTGGAGCTGGAGGCCGCGTCGAGGCCGTCGGCGAAGGCCACCACCGCGCCGCTCCAGTCGTCCTCGCTCAGCCGCGGCTCGACGTCCTCGGCCAGCAGCCGGTCGATGTCGGCGTCGGAGACGGGGAACTGCTGGGGGACCCAGTAGCCGTAGCGCCGGTCGTCGACGGCGACGGCGAACAGCGCGTCGTTGTCCCCGAGCCCGGAGGCCTCGGCCGTCGCCAGCGCCCACTCCGGACCCGCCGTGCCCTGGAACGTGGACACGAAGACGACGAACAGCTGGGTGCTCTCGTCGGCCCGCAGCTGGTCGAGGGCGTCCTCCACCTGCGCCTCGTCGCCGGAGAGGGCGCCCACCCGGTCGGTGACCTGTTGCGGCACGTCGAACGGCGGCTCGGCCAGCGCGGGGCCCCCACCGAGGAGCACCACGGCGGCGAGCGAGGCGAGGACGACGGACAGCCGACGCACGGGGGGACCTCCGAAGGGGGTTGACCTGCGGCGACCCTACCCAGCGGACGGGGTCTCACCCCGGCGGCGCCGGGGTAGGAGCCCGGCCCCGAGAGCGTGGAGGCCCCCATGACCCAGTCCGACCGGATCCCCGCCGCCGACCTGCCGCCGGGTGCGGTGCGCCGCGTCGGCGACTGGGCGGTGGGCAACCGCGGCGGGGAGTACTTCGCCGTCTCCCGGCGCTGCCGGCACCAGCTGGCCGACCTGGCGGAGGGCAGCATCGACGCCGAGGGCTGCCTGGTGTGCCCGTGGCACCAGAGCCGCTACGACGTCCGGACCGGGGAGATGGTGGCGGGCCCGCGTGGCTTCCTCGGCTACCACGGGCCGACCCCCGGCTACACGCAGTTCGTCCGCACCTACGCCCGGGTGCTGCGGCTGCGCGTCCGCCGAGCGCTGCGCCGCGGCGACGACGTCGTCCTCGAGTGACCGGAGTCGCCGAATGGCGGAATCCGTCACCGAGCGACTCCGCTTCAGGTGCGCTCGATGGGGGCGTCGATGCCCTGGACCAGTGCGTCGGACTCGATCGGGCCGACCCCGCTGGGCCGCACCGCCACGCCCTGCGTCGCGGCGACCTCCTCGGCCGTCTTCGGGCGCAGCAGGCCGTCGCGGATCTCCTCCGCCCAGTGGCAGCTCACCAGACGCCCGGGCGCCAGCTCGCGGAGCGCCGGCACCTCGTCGTCGCAGCGCGTCTCCTGCCGCCACGGGCATCGGGTGTGGAAGCGGCAGCCGCTCGGCGGGTTCGCCGGTGACGGCAGGTCGCCGGCCAGCAGGATGCGCTCCCGCCGCGCCTCGAGGTCAGGGTCGGGCACCGGGACGGCGCTCATCAGCGCCCGCGTGTACGGGTGCAGCGGCTCCTCGTAGAGCCCGTCGGCGGGAGCCTGCTCGACCAGCGAGCCGAGGTACATGACGCCGACCACGTCGCTGATGTGGCGGACGACGGCGAGGTCGTGCGCGATGACCAGGTAGGTGAGCCCGAGCCGCTCCTGGAGCTCCTCCAGCAGGTTGAGCACCTGCGCCTGCACCGAGACGTCGAGCGCGGAGACCGGCTCGTCGGCGATGAGGAGGTCGGGCTCGAGCGCGATGGCCCGGGCGATGCCGATCCGCTGCCGCTGACCACCCGAGAACTCGTGCGGATAGCGGCGCAGGCCGGCCGCGGGCAGGCCGACCGCGTCCAGCAGTTCCCGGACGCGCGCGGCGATGCCGCTCCTGCCGCCGCCGAGGCCGTGGGCCGCCAGCGGCTCGGACAGCAGCGACTCGACGTTCTGCCGCGGGTCGAGGCTGCCCAGCGGGTCCTGGAAGACCATCTGCATCCGCCGCCGCATCGACCGCAGCGGCTCCCCGGACAACGAGGCGACGTCGGTGCCGTCGAACACGACCGAGCCCGCGGTGGGCTCGACGAGGCGCAGCACCGCCCGGCCCAGCGTGGACTTGCCGCAGCCGGACTCCCCGACCAGGCCGTACGTCGTCCCCCGCTCGACGGCGAGGTCCACCCCGTCGACGGCCCGCACGTGGCCCACGGTCCGGTCGACGAACACCCCGCGCCGGATCGGGAAGTGGACCTGCAGGCCCTCGACCCGGAGCAGCGGGTCGGCGGTGGGGACGGCGGTCATCGGGCGGCTCCGGCGGCGGTCGCCCCGGCCGGGGACCGCGGGTACTCGATGGGATGGCGGCAGCGCAGCTCCCGGCCCGGACCGTCGTGCACCAGCGGGATCGTGCTGCCGGCGACCTCGGTGAGGCAGTCGTCCTGCGCGTGGTCGCAGCGGGGGGCGAAGGCGCACCCCTCGGCCCAGGGGATGGCGTCCCGGGCCGAGCCGCGGATCGGCGTCAGCGGCGTCCCCCGGGGACTGTCGAGGCGGGGGACGGAGGCGAGCAGGCCGCCGGTGTAGGGCTGGCGGGGCCGGGTGAACAGGTCGTGCCGGTCGGCGGTCTCGATGATCTTCCCCGCGTACATGACGTGGACGCGGTCGCAGAGGCCGGCCACGACGCCGAGGTCGTGGGTGATCATCACCAGCGCCGTCCCGGAGTCGACGACCAGCTCCCGCAGCAGCTCGAGGATCTGCGCCTGGATGGTCACGTCGAGCGCCGTGGTCGGCTCGTCGGCGATGAGCAGCCGCGGCGAGCAGGCCAGCGCCATCGCGATCAGCGCCCGCTGGCGCATGCCGCCGGACAGTTGGTGGGGGTACTCCTTCAGCCGGCGGGCGGGATCGGGGATGCCGACCCGGTCGAGCAGCCGGGTCGCCTCGTCGACGGCCTCGCGCTTCGACAGCTCCCGGTGCTGGAGCAGGACCTCGGTCACCTGGGTGCCGATGGCCACCGTCGGGTTCAGCGAGGACAGCGGGTCCTGGAAGACCATCGCCATGTCGGCGCCGCGCAGTTCGCGGAGCGTCCGGTCGGGGGCGCCGACGAGCTCCCGGCCGTCCAGCCGGACCGAGCCGCCCACCTGCACGCCGCGCGAGGGCAGCAGGCCCATGATCGCCAGGGAGGTGACCGACTTCCCGCAGCCGGACTCCCCGACCAGGCCCACTGTCTCCCCCGGCGCCACGGCGAAGCTGACCCCGTCGACCGCGCGCGTCGACTGCTCGCCGCGGCGGGTGAAGGTGACGGTGAGCTCGTCCACGTCGAGCACCGGCCCGTCGTTCCGGAGACCGTCCGGGGGCATCGCCTCGATGGTCACCTTGTCCCCTCCTCGACTCGCGCGCTCACCGGCGGAACTTCGGGTCGAGGGCTTCCCGCAGCGACTCGCCCAGCAGCGTGAAGCCGAGCGCGACGACGATGATGCACAACGCCGGGTAGATGGCCAGCTCCGGCCGGATCGACAGGAAGGCCTGCGCGCTGGCCAGCATCGCGCCCCACTCGGGCCGGGCGAGGTCGGGGTCGCCGAGGCCCAGGAACGACAGCGCCGCGGCCTCGATGATCGCCGTCGCCAGCGACAGCGTGGCCTGCACGATCACCGGCGACAGCGAGTTGGGCAGGACGTGGCCGAAGACGATCCGGCTCCGCCGGATCCCGAGCGCCTGCGCCGCGACGGCGTAGTCGCTGCCGCGCTGGGCCAGCATCGACCCCCGGAGCAGCCGCGCGAAGATCGGCACCTGGGTGACCGCGATGGCGATCATCAGCGCGTACTGGTTCTGGCCGAGCAGCACCGAGATGCTGATGGCCATCAGCAGGCTCGGGATCGACAGCAGGATGTCGACGAACCGCATGACCAGCGTGTCCACCCGGCCGCCGAAGGCCCCGGCGAGGATGCCGAGCGCCATGCCGACGGCGACGCCGAGCACGGTGGAGATGACGCCGATCATCAGCGACTGACGGGACCCCACGATCAGCCGCGACAGCAGGTCGCGGCCCAGGTTGTCCACGCCGAGCGGGAAGCCCTCCTGGGCGCCGGGGATGACCCCGGGCCGGATCTCGCTGAGCAGGGTCTGCGCGAGCGGGTCCCGCGGGGCCAGCCACGGCGCGAAGGCGGCGACGACGAGGAAGACGACGACGATGACCGCGCCGATGATCGCCACCGGGTTGCGCCGCAGCCGGCGGAAGGCGCTGCGGGTCAGCGAGAGGCCGCCCTCGCCCTCGGGCACCTGGCCGGCGCGGGCGGCGAGCTCGTCGATCCGCCGGCGCCGGACGTCCCCCACCGCGGTCATCCGACCCTCACCCTCGGGTCGAGCAGGCCGTAGGAGATGTCGACCAGCAGGTTCACGAGCACGTACATGATGGCGAGCATGAGGACGAAGCCCTGCAGGACGGCGAAGTCGCGGGTGAATATCGCGTCGTAGATCGCCGAGCCCACCCCGCCGAAGGCGAAGACGGTCTCGGTGAGCACCGCGCCCGACAGCAGCAGGCCGGCCTGCAGGCCGATCGTCGTGGACACCGGCAGCAGCGCGTTGCGGAGCACGTGCCGGCGGCGGACGGTCGCGGTGGCCAGGCCCTTGGCGTTCGCCGTCCGGACGTAGTCCTCGTTCACCACGTCGAGGACCGCCGCCCGGGTGATCCGCACGATGATCGCCAGCGGGATGGTGCCGAGGGCGATGCCCGGCAGGACCAGGTGGAGGAACGCGTCCCAGGCGGCGTCCCACTCGCGGGTCAGCAGCCCGTCGAGCACGTAGAAGTTGGTGATCCGCGTGGCGTCGATGCGCACCTCCTGGCGCCCCGAGCCGGGCAGCCAGCCGAGCTCCACGGCGAACAGCAGGCGCAGCAGGTAGGCCAGGAAGAACACCGGGATGGCCACGCCGAGCAGCGAGCCGATGACCGACGTCGAGTCCAGCCAGCTGCCGTGCTTGCGGGCGGCCAGGTAGCCCAGCGGGATGCCGACGCCGATCGCGAAGACCATCGCGAACACCGCCAGCTCGATGGTCCCCGGCATCCGCTCGAGGAACTCCTCCGTGACCGGGCGGCCGGTGCGGGCGGAGGTGCCGAAGTCCAGCTGGACGGCCCGCCCGAGGAACCGCAGGTACTGGACGTAGAGCGGCTGGTCCAGGCCGAACAGCTCGTTGTACCGGGCGATCGCCTCGGGGGTGGCGCGCTCACCGAGGGCGGCCTGGGCCGGCCCGCCCGGGAGCGCCCGCAGCCAGGCGAAGAGCAGCACCGACAGCCCCAGCAGGATCGGGATCAGCTGCAGGAGCCGCCGGACGATGAAGCGGAGCACGCGCTCGGGTCACCTCTCGCGGAGCGGTGGACGGTGCGAACAGGCTCGCGGCGGCCCCCGTGCAGGGGCCCGCCGCGAGCCCGCGAGCGGTGGGTGTCCTCCCTCAGTCGCTGATCGACACCGTCGAGAACACCTCGGCGGTCAGCGGGCTGGGCTCCAGGCCCGAGACGTTGTCGGCCACGACCAGCGCCGGCGGCGAGTGCGAGATCGGGACACCCGGGAGGTAGTCCATGATCAGCCGGTTCGCCTCCTCGTACAGCGCCGTCCGGGCGGCCGGGTCCGGCTCCGCGTCGGCCGCGGCCAGCGCCTGGAAGATCTGCGGGTCGTTGAACGCGCCGAACTCGGCCTTCGCCAGGCCGTCGGCCTTGGCGGCGAAGAACGTGCCGATGAAGTTGTAGGCGTCGTTGTAGTCACCGGTCCAGCCGAGCAGGTGGACGTCGGCGCCACCGGCCTGGACGGCGTTGAGGTAGTCCGGGCTCCACGGCAGCGCGGTGGGCGCGACGGTGAACCCGGCGTCGGTCAGGTTCTGGCTGATCACCTGGAACATCGCCGCGGGGTCCGGCAGGTAGGGCCGGCTGACCTCGGTCGGGTAGAAGAACCGCAGCGTCGTCCCCTCGGCGCCGGCCTCCTGCAGCAGCTGCCGGGCGCGGGCGGGGTCGTAGTCGTACGTGGTCACGTCCTCGGCGTAGCCGTTGACCGTCGGCGGCATGAACTCCACCGCCGCCTCGGCCCCCTCGGGCAGCAGCGAGGTGACGATGGTGTCGCGGTCGATCGCGTGCGCGATCGCCTGGCGGACCCGCAGGTCCTGCAGGGCCGGGTTGGCCCCGGCGCCGGGGATGCCGCCGCCGTTGATGCCGAGGTACAGGACGTTGAACGGGTCGCGGACCAGCACCTGGAAACCGTCGTCCTGCAGGGACTGGTAGTCCGCCGGGGCCACGAAGTCGTAGCCGTCGATCGAGCCGGCCTGCAGCTCCTGCCGGCGGGTGTTCCCGTCCGAGATCGACCGGAAGATGATCTCGTCGAGCAGCGCGGGATCACCCCAGTAGTCCTCGTTG
The DNA here is from genome assembly GCF_048569675.1 of Geodermatophilus sp. CPCC 206100. NCBI lineage: Bacteria > Bacillati > Actinomycetota > Actinomycetes > Geodermatophilales > Geodermatophilaceae > Geodermatophilus > Geodermatophilus sp. CPCC 206100. The sequence continues at coordinate 3,576 of NZ_JAQISV010000015.1, read as the reverse complement.
CGGACGATGGTGACCTCGCCGTTGCCCCGGTCCCAGCTCTCGAACCTGAAGGGGCCCGTGCCGGTCGGGTGCTCCAGCGCGTACGCGGGGTAGGTGAGCGCGTCCTCGCTGCCGGAGAGGTTGTCGGCGTCGTACTCCTGCAGCGCGGTCGGGCTGGCGATGGAGAACGCGGGCAGCGACAGGGCGGCGGGGAACTTGCTGGTGACCCGGTTGAGCCGGATGACCGCCGTCGTCTCGTCGGGGGCCTCGCAGCCGGCGTAGATGTTCGGCGTCTCCGGCGTGCTGGCGAACCCGCCGAACACGTCCTGGTAGTAGGTCGACGCGCTCGGGCTCTGCGCCAGGCCCTCGAAGTTGAACCAGCGCTCGAAGTTGAAGCAGACCGCCTCGCCGTTGAAGTCGGTCCCGTCGTGGAACGTGACCCCGTCGCGGAGGGTGAAGGTGTACTCGAGGCCGTCCTCGCTGACCTGCCAGTCCTCGGCGAGGGCCGGCACGGGGTCGGTGCCGCCGAGCTCGTTGGTCAGCAGACCCTCGTAGACCTGCCGGATGACGCGGAAGGTCTCGCCGTCGCTGGCGAAGGCCGGGTCCAGCATGATCGGGTCCGAGGTGGCGCCGAACACGAGGGTGCCGCCGGACTGCTGCTCGGCCTCGCCTCCCTCGCCGGAGTCCCGGTCACTGGACGCGCACGCGGACAGGGTGATGGCGGTCAGCGCCGCTGCGGAGGCGGCGAGAGCGCGGGTGGGACGACGGAGCATCGCGGAAGACCTGCCTTCTCGGCCCTCCCGGGCCGGATGAGTTCCCGACGTGGCGGCCGCAGGGCGTGGGACGTCCGCCGACCTGGGAGGACCCTAGGACGACGCCGTGACCAGCAGCGAACCCGCCCGGGTGATCGACACCATCCTGTGACCTGCGCCGACCGGCCCTCCTGCAGGGCTCCGCCGCGCTCCCGCGAGCCGCACGTGGCGGGGTCGGGACTCCCTCAGGCGTCGATGCGGCGGCGGCCCTCGAACGCCCGGCCCAGCGTCACCTCGTCGGCGTACTCGAGGTCGCCGCCGACGGGGAGGCCGCTGGCCAGCCGGGACACGGCCAGGCCCATGGGCGCGACCAGCCGCGCGAGGTAGGCGGCGGTCGCCTCGCCCTCGAGGTTGGGGTCGGTGGCGATGATCAGCTCGGTGACCGCGCCGTTCATCAGGCGGGTCATCAGCTCCTTGACCCGCAGGTCGTCGGGGCCGACTCCCTCGATGGGGCTGATCGCACCGCCCAGCACGTGGTAGCGGCCCCGGAACTCCCGGGTGCGCTCGATCGCCACGACGTCCTTGGGCTCCTCGACGACGCAGATGACGTCGTCCCCACGGCGCGGGTCGCGGCAGATCCGGCACAGCTCGCCCTCGGCGACGTTGTAGCAGGTCACGCAGAAGCGGACCTCGGCCTGCACCCGTTGCAGCGCCGCCACCAGCCGGCTGACGTCGGCGGACTCCGACGCGAGCAGGTGGAAGGCGATGCGCTGGGCGCTCTTCGGCCCGACGCCGGGCAGGCGGCCCAGCTCGTCGATGAGGTCCTGGACGGGCCCCTCGTACACGGTGTTCCTCCAGTCGGGGTGGGGCCGGCGGGCTCAGAGCCCGGGCAGCCCCAGGCCGCCGCCGAGGCCGCCGGCGAGCGGCCCCATCCGGCTGGCGGTGAGTTCGTTGACCTGGCGCGAGGCGTCGCGGACGGCGGCGACGACGAGGTCCTGCAGGGTCTCGACGTCGGACGGGTCGACCGCCTCGGGGGCGATCGTGACCGCCGACAGTTCGCCCTGGCCGGTCATCGTGGCGGTGACCAGCCCACCCCCGGCCGAGCCCGTGACCGTCTCCTGCGCGAGTTGCTCCTGCGCGGCAGCCAGCTGCTGCTGCATCTGCTGCGCCTGCTCGAGCAGGCGCGCCATGTCGGGCTGACCACCGGGGAACATGCCCCGAGGGTAGGCCGCGGGGACGACGACGCGGCGTCGACGAGCCGCATCGCCCTTTCTCAACCAGGGGGTTGACAACCGACGGGAGCCCGCGCACTCTCTTCCTCAACCGAATGGTTGACGAGAAGGGAGGTCCCCCGATGGCCGCCGATCCGCTCTCCCGGGTCTTCGCGGCCCTGGCCGACCCCACCCGGCGCGACATGGTCGCCCGGCTCGCGGTCGCCGACGCGACCGTCGGCGAGCTCGCCGAGCCCTACGACGTGAGCGTCCAGGCCGTCTCCAAGCACCTGCGCGTGCTGGAGGACGCCGGCCTGGTCAGCCGCAGCCGCGACGCCCAGCGCCGCCCGGTCCACCTGGAAGCGGAGGTCTTCGACCTCATGACGAAGTGGATCGAGCGCTACCGCCGTCAGGCCGAGGAGCGCTACCGCCGCCTCGACGACGTCCTCCGGTCCATGCCGGACGACGCCCCCAGCCCACCCACTCCCCCCGGAGGGACCCCGTCATGACCACCACCACGCACGAGACCCAGATCGCCGTCGACCCCGACGTCCCCCTGGTCCGCATCACCCGCGAGTTCGACGCCCCGCCGTCGAAGGTCTTCCGGGCGCACACCGACCCCGAGCTGGTCGCGCAGTGGATGGGCCCGCGGTCCACCCAGAACCGGATCGACCAGTGGGACTGCCGCACCGGTGGCTCGTGGCGCTACGTGTCCCTCCACGAGGGTCAGGAGTACGGCTTCCGCGGCTGCTTCCACGAGGTGCGGGAGAACGAGCTGATCGTGCAGACCTTCACCTTCGAGGGCATGCCCGACGGCGTCGCGCTGGAGAAGCTGGTCCTCGAGGACCTCGGGAACGGCCGCACCCGGCTGACCTCGACGTCCCTGGTCGACTCGTTCGCCGACCGCGACGCGTTCGTGGCCAGCGGCATGGAGGTCGGCGTCCGCGAGGGCTACGAGCGCCTGGACGAGATCCTCGCCCAGGGCTGAGGAAGGACCCCCTCCTCCCCACCCCTCGCAGGCCCGGGGCGGTGCCCTGGACGGGGCCTCACTCGATCGGCCGGGCCCCGAGTTGGGCGCGCAGCAGCGACAGCGCCGCCTGCTCGGGGTCGACGGCCGGCGCGGGCTCGGCACCGCCGGCCCCCTCGGCCGCGCGCTCGGCCATGAGCTCCCGGGCCTCGGCCGCCTCGGCGGCCTGCGCCGCCTCCCGCGCCGCCTCGGGGGCGACCGGCGCCCCGCCGCTGCGCGCGGCCCCCTCGACGACCACCTGCACCTTCCACCGGACGCCGAGCAGCTCCTGCAGCGCCTGCCGGACGACGTCCTTGTTCAGGTCGTCGCCGAGCATCTTGGCCAGCGCCGGCGAGGTGGCCGCCAGCGTGAGGGTGCCGGCCGCCAGGTCGTGCACCTGCGCGCTCTTCAGCAGTGCCTCGGTGGTGCGCTTGTGGCTCCGCACGACCTTGAGCAGCTCCGGCCACACCCGGCGGACGTCGGAGGTGGTCAGCTCACCGTCGCCCGCGGGCTGCTCCGGGTTGGCCGAGACCACCGGCGTCGGCTCGCCCCCGCGCGGGGTCGGGGCCGACTCGGCCGCCGCCCGGGGAGCGGCGGGCTCCGGCCGCGGCTGCTCGAGGCGGGCCGC